>JAFZPW010000193.1 GCA_017552495.1 Clostridia bacterium
CGCCGAAGCCGATCGCGGAGCGATCCGTCCGCGTCTCGATGATCTTGTCCAGCCCGTCGAAAGCGCCGCCGCAGATAAAGAGGATGTTCGTGGTGTCGATCTGAATAAACTCCTGCTGCGGATGCTTGCGACCGCCCTGGGGCGGCACATTCGCCACCGTTCCCTCTAAAATTTTCAACAGCGCCTGCTGCACACCCTCGCCGGACACGTCCCGGGTGATGGACGGATTCTCGCTCTTGCGGGCGATCTTATCCAGCTCGTCGATATAGATAATGCCCCGCTGCGCCAGCTCCACGTCATAATCCGCCGCCTGAATCAAACGAAGCAGAATGTTTTCCACGTCCTCACCCACATATCCCGCTTCGGTGAGCGTTGTGGCGTCGGCAATGGTAAAAGGCACCTTCATAAAGCGGGCCAGCGTCTGGGCAAGATGGGTCTTGCCGCTGCCCGTAGGGCCAATCAAAAGCACGTTACTCTTTTGAATCTCCACATCGTCGTCCGGATGAAGGATCCGCTTATAGTGGTTGTAAACCGCAACGCAAAGCGCCACCTTCGCCCGATCCTGCCCGATCACATATTGATCCAGTGACGCCTTCATCTCCGCAGGCGTGGGAAGTTGATCGTCCAATTGAAAGCGAGCCGCGTTTTCCGCCTCGTCGCTTTCTTCTTCGATCAGATCGGCGCAAATCCCTACACATTCGTTACAGATATAGGCGTTTGGCCCGGCGATCAGCCGTTTGACTTCATTCTGCGTGCGGCCGCAAAAGCTGCAGCGCACGTCTTTTTTATCATTATTTGCCATGTTTGTTCCTCATTTCAAGGGATGACGTTTTATCGCTTTTCGATCACCTTGTCGATCAGGCCGTAGACTCTCGCCTCTTCCGCCGTCATAAAATGATCCCGCTCGGTGTCCCGTTCAATGACCTCGATCGGCTGCCCTGTGCGCTGACTCATGATGCGGTTGAGCTGCGCGCGTTTTTTCAGAATATGATCCGCGTGGATCTGGATATCCGTTGCCTGTCCCTGCAAGCCACCCAAAAGGGGCTGATGGATCATGATTTCGCTGTTGGGCAGCGCCATCCGTTTACCGGGTGCCCCTGCCTGCAGTAAAAACGCACCCATGCTGGCCGCCATGCCGATGCAGATGGTGGCCACGTCGCAGTGGATATACTGCATCGTGTCGTAGATGGCGAAGCCGGCAGAGATCGAGCCGCCGGGACTGTTGATATAAAAGCTGATGTCCTTATCGGGATCCTGCGCCTCCAGATACAAAAGCTGCGCCACGATCAGGCTGGCGGTCACGTCATTGACCTCTTCCGAAAGAATGATTACACGGTCATTCAACAGGCGAGAGAAAATATCGTAAGAGCGTTCACCGCGGCTGGTTTGCTCTACGACCATGGGAATATAGGACATATCTGGCTCCTTTCATGTGCAAGGCGGGAAGCGCGGCATATGCGGCGCTTCCCGTATTGTAGTCTGCTGTTACAGTTTACTCCGTCTGTCAAGAAAAATCTGTCGATTCTTCCAGCAAACTCATTCCGCCTTAGTCTCGGCCTTTTTCGCTCTCGTGCGCTTAGGCTTTTCTTCAGCGGCGTGCTCTGTATTTTCCCCGGCCTTCTCCCCGGTCTTGGCGGTCTTTTTGGCGGGCTTCTTCTCCGCGGCAGATTCGGTCTTCTTCGTGGTCTTTTTGGCGGCGGGCTTCTTGGCGGGCTTGTCTTCCTTCGCCTTTGCGACGGCGTTTTCGATCACAAAATCGTTGGCCTTCTGACAAAGAAGATCCATCTTCAGATCCTCGGCGGGGAGCAGCTCCTTCACGCGCTCCATCTCCATCTTGTTCTGGTCGCAGAGCTTCTGATACTCGGCGTTGATCTCGTCCTCGGACACGTCCAGATTTTCCATCTTGGCGATCTCCTCCAGTGCCAGACGAATCTTAACCTGACGAAGAGCCTGATCCCGGAAGATCATGCGGAAGGAATTGTGATCCATACCCTGCATCTTCAAATACTGTTCCAACTGCATACCCTGCATGGCAAGACGATAACCGAAATCCTCTTCAATGCGGTCGAGCTGAGAATCGACCATGGCGTCGGGAATGTCACCCTCCATGGTGGCAATGACCTGATCCATCAGGTTTTCCTGAAAAGCATTTTTCGCACTCTCGGCCTTGCGCTCGGCCAGTTTCTTTTCGATGTCGGCCTTCAGCTCGGCCAGCGTATCGAACTCGGAAACATCCTTAGCGAACTCATCGTCCAGTTCGGGCTTCTGAGACTCCTTGACCTCGTTGATCCGGCACTTGAACACAGCGGGCTTGCCGGCCAGCGATTTCTCCTGGTAAGCCTCGGGGAAAGTCACGTTGACATCGCATTCCTCTTCGGCCTTTTTGCCTACAAGTTGATCCTCGAAGCCGGGGATAAAGGCGCCGGATCCCAACTCCAGGTCAAACTTTTCACCCTTGCCGCCTTCAAAAGCCACGTCGTCCACAAAGCCTTCAAAGTCCAGATTGACGGTGTCGCCGTTCTGCGCCTCGCGGTCGACGGAAACCAGCCGGGCATTGCGCTGCTGCATCCGGGCGACTTCGCCCTCTACTTCTTCGGCGGAAACGGCTGCGTCCTCTTTCTCCGCTTCCAGACCCTTGTAGTCCTTAACAACCACCTCGGGCTTGACGTAAACCAGCGCGTTGAAGACAAAGGTGCCGTCTTCCTGCACATCGAAATCAGACAGCGCGGGCTGAGAAACGACCTCCAGACCGGCCTCCTTCACAGCGGCCTCGTAAGCGTCGGGGATGCAGAAGTTCATGGCGTCCTCATAAAAGACCTCTTTGCCGTAAAGGCGCTCCACCATTTTGCGGGGAGCGTGGCCCTTACGAAAGCCCTGGATGTTGATGGAGCGGATGTTTTTGCGGTAAGACTTTTCACAAGCCGCCTCAAAAATTTCCGGCTCCACGGCGATCGCCAAAGCCACCTGATTCTTTTCTTTCTTTTCAACATTTGTCAGTTTCACAGACAGTTCCTCCTTGCAATCTTGCGATTATTTTAATATTTTTATTACTCAGCAATTTTGAGCGGGCGAAAGCCCAGCGCGTCCGCCGAAACGACGGTAAACTCGATCCCCCGCCGCGCTCCGGAAAAGGCGTGCCGCAGGCTTTCGCCGTGCAGATGACCGTAATAAACGCGCCTGACGGGATAACGCGCCAGGATCTCCATGATCTGAGGCACTTCGCTGCCGGCGAAGATCGGCGGATAATGCAGAAAGCAGTCGATGCGCTCCGCCCCTTCCGCCATGGCGGCTTTCAGGGACGCCTCCAGACGAATCAGTTCCCGTTTGAAGATTTTATCGTCACAGGCGGCCGGATCGTTCTTGTCATAAAACCAGCCGCGGGTGCCGCAAAGCGCGATGCCGTCATAAAAATAACAGGAATTGTGCAAAAAATCAATGGTTTTGACCTGATTTTCGGCAAAAAACCGTTTCATTTTTGTTACGGTCTCCCACCAATAGTCGTGATTGCCCTTCAACAGCAGTTTTTCCCCGGGAAATTGCTCTAAAAGTTGAAAATCCGGCAGGGCCTCCCGCAGGCTCATTCCCCAGGAAAAATCGCCGCAGATCAAAAGAAGATCCTCCGGACGCAAAACAGAAAAGCTCTCGATCAGTTTGTCCCGATATCCTTTCCAAATGCCGCCGAACACGTCCATCGGCTTGTCACAGCCTTCGGAAAGATGGGGGTCCCCTATGACATAAAGCGCCATGTCTGCTCCTTTTTATTGAAATGCGTCTTCCAGATGAACGATTCGCCCATCTTGCGTATAGACCTCTATCACATCGAACCGAGCCGGGCGGTTATCCTCCTGCTCCGCCAGCCAGCACGCGGCAGTCGAACGGAGTTTTTGCCGTTTGGCGGGGCCGACGGCCTCCCGCGCAAGGGAAAACCGGTCGTTTTTCCGCAGCTTTACTTCTACAAAGACCACCATCTCGCCCTGTTCCGCAATGAGATCAATCTCGCCGTAGCGGCAATGGTAGTTGCGCCGGACGATCCGATATCCCTTCTTTTCCAAGGCCGCGGCGGCGATTTGCTCGCCGTGTTTTCCAAGCGCCTGTGCTTTCATCTTGTTTCGTAAAATTTCTTCAAAAAACTCTGCCGATGCGCGGGACAGGGGCCAAATTCCCGCAGTTTTTCGTAATGCAGTTTCGTTGGATAGCCCTTGTGCTTCGCAAAACCATATTGCGGATAAAGCTTGTCCAATTCCAGCATGTACCGATCGCGGGACACCTTTGCCAGAATGGAGGCCGCCGCAATAGAGGCGCTCTTCCCGTCGCCGCCCACAAGGAGCAGCGTTGGCGCCTCTTCTGGCGCAGGATCCCGGTTGCCGTCCACCAGAATATAATCCGGTCTTATCGAAAGCGCTGACACGGCGCGGCGCATGGCCAAAAGCCGCGCCTGCAGAATATTGAGCCGGTCGATCTCGCCCTCGTCGGCAAACGCTACCGCCCAAGTTCTCGCCCGGGCCGTAATTTGCGGATAAAGCGCTTCCCGCTGCTTTTCCGAAAGCTGTTTGGAATCGTTCAGCCCCTCGATGGGATCGCTTAGATCCAGCATGACGGCCGCCGCATAAACCGGCCCCGCCAGCGGACCGCAGCCTGCCTCGTCGACGCCGCAGATCGCGCAATAACCCTTTTGCTCCAGTTCCCGTTCATAAGAAAACATATTACGCCTCCGGGGGGCTTTCCAGTGTGATTCGTCCCAGCTTGCCGGAGCGGAACTCATCCAACAACACCCGCGCCATGCGAAGCGTGTCATATTCGCCTCTTCCCGCCAGAAACCCGCGCTTTTTGGCGAGTTCGGCAAGTGTTTCATAGGGCAGATCCACATTTACTTCTGTAATGCCATATCGCTTTACAATCGCGCCGGGAGAAGAAATTTCAAGTTGTTGAATCAAATGACAAGCCAAATCCTCCAAATCAAGGATCTCATCCCGGATGGTTCCGGTAAAAGCGAGCCGATAGCCCATCTCGTCGCTCTCGATCTTGGGCCAGAGCATGCCGGGCGTGTCCATGAAATCAAATCCGCCTGGCAACGAGAACCATTGTTTTCCCCGGGTCACGCCGGGCTTGTCCGCGGCAACGGCCGCTTTTTTCCCCAGCAGACGGTTAATGAACGAACTTTTTCCAACGTTGGGGATGCCCATAATCATGATGCGTACGGTGCGCCCGCTCTGTCCTTTTTCCGCGTTGCGGGCAAGCAGATCGGCGCAGGTTTTTTCCGCGCAGGCGCGAAACTGGTTGAGAAAGCCGCCCTTCTGGCTGTTTGCCTCCATGACAAAAAGTCCGCTTTTACGATAATACGCGGCCCACTTGTCGGTCAGCGCAGGATCAGCTTGATCGGCGCGGTTAAGCACCAGCATACGCCGCTTACCCGCGCAAAGCCGGTCAAGATCGGGGTTGCGGGAGCTTCCGGGGATGCGGGCGTCGATGAGCTCGCAGATCATATCAATATTTTTCAGATCCGCCTGCATCACGCGGCGGGTCTTGGCCATATGGCCGGGATACCAATTTATATTAGTTTTATTTTCATTCATTTGGATCAACTTCTTTAATTAATTATTATTATATTTCATAATAATATAAGTTTTCTATTAATTCTTGTCCATTTGGTAAAGTTAATAGATTAGTATCAACAAATTTACCACTCATATGTTTATAAAATTCATTCGATGGATTTTCAGATAAACATCCAATAATCATTTTATCATAATTCATTTCTTTTAATTCATTTATTGCTTTGTTAAATAATATTTTCCCAAAACCTTTTCCCTTAACATTATCTAATAAGTATAACGCACCTAATTCTCCACATTCGCTATACTTATCATATTTAGTTTTACGAACTCGTAATACTCCGACATACTCATCATTATATTTTAACAAAAACCTTCTACTGCTATCATTCAAACCTTCTTTTAAATTAGAAATAGTTTTTTGTATTTCCAATTCTGTATTTATTAATTCCAAAAAATCATCATTTACGATTCCTTTATATGATTGTTTCCATGCAAGAGCATTAACTCTTGCATAATATTCAACATTATCTATGTTCATATCTTCTATAATATAATTCATCATTTCACCTCTTTTTTTGATATAAAATATGTTCCAACACAATTGTCGGCACATTACAAGCCAGTACCCTAATTCATCACAAAAATGAGTATATTTTAACCTGTTTTTAATTGCTTTTCTTTCTTTTTTACTAAAACTTGCAAGATCTCAATTCTTAAAAACTCCCATTTTATAAGAGTTTAAGTAATAGTCGCCATAAATACAGGACAGGCAGTTGATGCTGGCTTTGTTTTCGCTCATTCGATGATCCTCAAAACAATCACAGGTCAAAACAATGATTCCCTATTGATCCGCTTCAAATAGTCCTCGGCAATGATCCCCTGATACGACTGCAGCCATGCCAGCGCCTGGATCCTTGCATAATCTGCAACAGTATCAACGGTCAGTTTTTCAACCGTATATTGCATCATTCTCCCGGTCACTTGACGCTGCCCAGTTTGGTAATCGGCCAGATGCGAAACAGCACCTTTCCGATCACCCGGTCACAGGAGATTTGTCCCACGTCAACCCATCGGCTGTCGGTGCTCCCGTTGCGGTTGTCGCCCATGACGAAGACATGGCCTGCTTCCACAGTAAGCGGATAACGCTGATCCCCGCGCCTGTCGGATCGAATGGTCTCGTAAATATAAGGCTCGTAAATCGCTTCCCCATTCAAAACCACCTGTCCGTCGCTGTTGATATCCAAAGTATCCCCTGCTACGGCGATCACGCGCTTGACCAGCGCCTCACCGCCAAAGGCGTCGGAGGTGCAGACGATCACATCGCCCCTCTGCGGCGCGTCATAGCCGATCACCCGAAGGATCAACTGGTCGTTCTCCTCCAGCGTTTTCAACATGGAAGTGCCGCGCACGCCGGAAAGGCGGAAGAAAAAGGTGTTGACCAGAATCAGGACGACAAGCACCAACGTCAGCGCCTGCGCCCAGAAAAACAATTCCTGTACCGCCGAAGTTTTTTCGGTTTTCTTTTCCATAACACACGCTCCTGCCATACTTCAAAAAATAAGAGGGACGAGAACGCCCGTCCCTCAAATTTTTGTCAGACTCAGATGTCCTCTTTGACCTTGGCAGCCTTACCGACTCTGTCGCGCAGATAATAAAGCTTGGCGCGGCGGACTTTACCTTTTCTGACGACCTCAAACTTCTCCACATTGGGAGAATGAATGGGGAACGTCTTCTCCACGCCGACGCCGTAAGAAACGCGGCGAACGGTAACGGTCTCCTGAATGCCGCCATGCTTTCTGGCGATCACGGTGCCCTCGAAAACCTGAATTCTCTCACGGGAACCTTCCTTGATCTTGGCGTGAACGCGGACGGTGTCGCCGATGTTGAAATTGACAGCGTTTTCTTTCAACTGTCCTTCTGTCAGATGTTTGATCAGATCCATAATCTTATCGTTCCTTTCGGTCATAGGTGTTCTTGCCCTGACAATGGCAGAGGACCACCCGTAATACATGCTTGATTATAATACCATATTCCAAATCAAATTGCAAGGTTTAATTGTAAAAATTTTGGCAGTTTTCATCTAAAATTTTTGTTCTGATATAATGAGCTGCCGCTTCTTCTGGCACAAATCCGGCATTTTTCAGCGCCTTCGTCAGATACATGGGGTTGAGCGGGTCGTTTCCCGCCGCCAGAATACAATGGCACACCGTTTCGTTTCCCTCGCGGCAAAAAGCGATCTTGCGAATATAATCCCGCAGGTCCACTTCTCTGCTGCCGCGCTTGGACTTTTTTTCCACGCAGACCGGCGACGCAAACAGCGCCGCCATCGCCGCTTCGTCGCCTGCCGGAAGCCGGATCTCATAGGCGCAATAAGCGATCTGGTTGACCGGCCGGTCGGCCTGTTTCGCGGAAAGCACCCGCATTCCCCGGGGCAGCGCGGCGTTAAGCCTGTCCGTAAAATCCGCGGGCAACTCATCAGTGACCAGATCCAGATCGCAGAGATCGCCTCGACTCTCGTATCCGGTGGAGAGCGGAACCACGATGGACATCTCGATATGGGGATTAAAGCCATGAGAATAACGCACCGGAATGCCCGCCCGGGTAAAGCTGCGCTGGAGACATTTCATCAGATCAAGATGCGAGATATAGGCCGCCGTCCCGGTTTTTTCAAAGCAAAACCGAACCTTAAACATCGCATTTCCCTCCTCCCGTCAGCCGCAGCGCGCCGCAATTCCGGCAGGCAAACTTGCAGTCTGGGGTTGCGATCCCCTGCTTCGCCCGCTCCAGTTCGCTGAAAAGATACCGCTTCGTCACACCGGAGGAAATGTGATCCCACGGCAGGAGCTCATCCGCGCCCAACTCGCGGTTGGCGTAAAAGGCCGGATCAACGCCGCAATCGGAAAAAGCCTGCATCCATGCGTCAAAATCAAAATTCTCATCCCAGCCGTCCAGACGGCAGCCCAGCCGCCAGGCCCGCTCCAAAACGGGCGCCAGCCGTCGGTCGCCCCTGGCGAAAACAGCCTCCAAAAAGCTGGTTTGATAATTGTGGATGCTGTAAGTGACGTTTTTGATCTTGAGACTCTCCATCAAAAACTGCTTACGCCGCTCAGCCTCCTGCGCGCCGATCTGTCCCAGCCATTGGAAGGGCGTCTGCGCCTTGGGCACAAAGATCGAAATACCCACGTTGATCCGCACGCCCCGCGCCTTGTTTTTTCCATGCTCCCGGAAGGTAGCGATCACATGACGGACGATCTGGGAGATGCCCAAAAGATCCGCATCGGTTTCGGTCGGCAGGCCCATCATAAAATAGAGCTTTACGCCGTTATACCCGGCGGCAAAGGCCACCTTGCAGGCCTCCAGCAGATCCTCTTCCCGCAGATTTTTATTGATGACATCCCGCAGACGCTGCGTGCCCGCCTCGGGCGCGAAGGTCAGGCCGCTTTTGCGCACCTTCTGCACGTTTTCCACCAGCGCGAGATTGAAGGAGTCCGCCCGCAGCGACGGCAGCGCCAGACTGACGTGCATCGGCTCGAAATAATCCACCAGACACTCGCAAAGACTCTCCAGATGGGGATAATCGCTGGAACTCAAACTGGTGAGGCTCACCTCGTCCCAGCCGGTGGAGGCGATAAGCGCCTTTGCCTGCTTTTCCAGCGTTTCCGGCCTTTTTGCACGGATGGGGCGATAAGTATAACCCGCCTGACAAAACCGGCAGCCCCGACGGCAGCCGCGGAACAGTTCTACCATGGCCCGATCAAAGACGATCTCGGTGGAGGGAACGATGAATTTGTCCGGATAATAGGCTTTGTCCAGATCCTTGACAACCCGTTTCATCACCACCGGCGGCGCGCTCTCCCTTGGGGTAATGGCGGCCACCGTCCCGTTACCGCGATAGGTCACGTCGTACAGCGAAGGCACATAGATGCCGCCGATGCTTGCCGCTTCCCGCAAAAAGGCGGACTTGTCCATCTTTTCCCGTTTTGCCCGGCGGTACAGCGCGATGAGTTCGGGCCACATCTCCTCCCCTTCACCGATCATGATGATGTCGAAGAAGTCGGCCACGGGTTCGGCATTATAAACACAGGGGCCGCCCGCCACCACCAGCGGAGAAAGCGACGTCCGCTGATGGGAATACAGCGGCACGCCCGCCAGATCCAGTATGTTGAGCACGCCCGTATAATTCATCTCATATTGCAGCGTAAAGCCCAAAATATCAAAGTCGCCCACGGGATCTCCGCTTTCCAGCGCATAAAGCGGCTGTCCGCGCTTACGCATTTCAGCCTCCATATCCAAAAACGGCGCGTAAGCACGCTCGCACCAGACGCCCTCCATCTCGTTGAGCAACCCGTAAAGGATCTTGGAGCCGAGATGCGACATACCGATCTCGTAAATGTCCGGGAAACAGAAGGCAAAGCGCAGATCCACCTTGTTTTTTTCCTTATAAACCGCATTATATTCGCCGCCTGTGTATCGTGCGGGCTTCCGCACGTTTTCCAGGCAGGCTCGAATTTTATCGTTCATATTATCCTCCAAACGGAATACTGGAATATTTATTTTATCGTCTTTTTGCTCTATTGTAAAGGGGTTTCCTTGGATGTATACAGGAAAATCAGCAATCCCGCGCAAAACAGCGTAGGATTGCGATATCGGAGCAGGATCGACAGGCCGAATCCCAGCATTCCCAAGCCGACGAACCGGCTGAACCAAACCGCGATCGTTTGTCCTGCCTGCGGGAAAAGCGCAGACAGCAGACAATGAAGCGCCCGTCCGCCGTCCAACGGAAGCGCCGGAATCAAATTGAACGCCGCCAGCGCCACATGACAGCCGATCCACAAGAAAAGCAGCGCAGAGCCCAGGCGAAGCGCCAGCGGGACAAAAAGCGCCGCCGCGATCAAATTGAATGTCGGTCCTGCAAGCGCCACCGCCGCCTCCTTGCGGTAGTTCAGCCCTCGCTGACGATAGCGGATCTCCGGGCCGGAAAGACGAAAGCATATCGCTTCCGCGCGACTTCCAAACAGGGTAAGAGCAAGCAGATGTCCCGCCTCGTGAACCGCCGCCGCCGCAAAGCCCAAAAGCAGTACCCACCGAAGATTCAGCGCAAGCAGCAAAAGCGCCGCCGCAAGAAATGGACGGCTGAACGTGATTTTTGGAAAGGCCCGTTTCTTCTCTTGACAAACCGGCCAGGATTTGGATAGGATAAGATTGGAACGCATATGTTTGATATCAATTTATGAAAGGTGAGTTTTGTGACGGATCTGCGAAGTGTTTTCCAGGACCGGACGATGATGCGCCGCATCCTGCAACTTGCGTGGCCCACGGTAATGGAGGAAGCGCTGTATACGCTGGTGCAGTATGCCGATACCGCCCAGGTGGGCGCCATGGGCGCTCATGCTTCAGCGGCGGTTGGCTTGACGGGAACGACGATGTGGCTGCTTCACGCGCCCATGTTTGCCGCCGGGATCGGCGTGCTTTCCTGCATCTCTATCTCCCTGGGCGCCAAAAACCGGGACCGGGCGCAAAAAGCAGCCATGCAATCGATTTTTCTGGTATTGGTCTGCGGCGCGCTCCTTACCGCGCTCACTCTGGCCGTCAGCCCGTTTTTACCCGTCTGGCTGGGCGCCGCTCCGGAGATCCGGCATGACGCTTCTGTTTATTTTGCCATCGTCTGCGCTCCCATGCTCTTTCGCACCGCAAGCACCGTTTTTGGCTCCGTTTTACGGGCGGTTGGAAACACCAAACGGCCCATGGTGGTAAACGCCGTTATGAACCTTGTGAATATCCTGCTGAATTTTCTGCTGATCCTCCCCTCCCGCACCGTGACGGTTGGCGGAATCTCTCTTCGTCTCTGGGGCGCCGGATGGGGCGTCAAGGGCGCTGCGCTGGCCACCGCCGCAGCCGTGGTGCTGGGCGGCGTGCTGATGACGATTTCGGTCTGGCAGGAGCCCGCTCTCGGCCTGCAGGGACAAAAGATCCGCTTTTGCGCCCCTGTGATGAAGGAATGCCTGCGTGTTGGCGCGCCGGTGGGCGCGCAGCACATCGTCGCCTCCCTTGGTCATGTGGTCTTTACCGGACTCATTGCCCGGCTGGGAACGATCCCCATGGCGACCCACGCCATCGCCCTGACCACCGAAGAGGCCTTTTATATCCCCGGCTACGGGATGCAGGCCGCCGCTGCGACGCTGGCAGGGTTTTCCGCGGGAGAAAAAAGTGAGAAAAAACTGCGGCAATATACGCTGGCGATCATCACCATGGCCGCCGCGCTGATGACGCTGCTGAGCATTCTGCTGTTCCTCTTCCCCGCCGCCATGATGGGACTTTTTACAAAGGACCCGCAGGTCGTTGCACTGGGCGCCTCGGTTTTGCGGATCGTGGCCGTATCCGAGCCGTTTTTTGCCGTGCTCATCATCTTAGACGGCGTATGCAACGGCGTTGGCGATACAAAAGCCCCCTTCCTTTTTTCGGTGCTCAGTATGTGGGGCGTACGGATTCTGGGAACATATCTGTGCATTACCGTATTTCCCTTTGGTCTCAGGGCGGCATGGATCTGCATGGTGGGCGACAATATGACCCGCTTTGGCCTGATGCTGGCCCGGTATCTCCGCGGTGGATGGAAGCGCCGACTGGAGCTGGATCCTCCCGCATCCGCGGAATCCCGACGCTAGCATGACCTTTTCCAACGTCACCGTGAAATACCGCCGATCCCTCACCGTAGAGTTTCTTTCGCCCTGCGTATTCTGTGATGCGCAGACCTTTTTTCGCTGTTTTCTACGTGAATCAAATCGATGCGTCTTGCTGCACCATATAACGAGAATGAACATCAATTGACAACATGGGCGGGGTTGGTATAAAAAACAAAAACCCGTTTGTTCAAGGTTAAGGAGAACGCCATATGAACGAGAACCCTAAAGATCGCCTGCATGCGCTTCTGGCGCTGGAATATAACTGCACGCCTGAAGATTTCTCGCGGAAAGAAAATGTGCTTACCCTGCCCGCGCTGCGGGAAGGACGGCGGCGCTACTCGGACGAGCCGTATTTCTTTCATATGGCCACAGAGGGGAACAACGCCGTGATCACCGCGCACGAATGCCTTCATGCCTTTTTGCGTGAATATATCCGGGATAAAAAGGGGCATTGGCTTTTTGAACTTCCCAATCTCCGGCCCATCGAGGCGCAGATCAACCGGTTTGGCTACGCCCTTTCCGAAACCTTTCATATGTTTCTCCCCGTTTTTCCTGTCGTTCCGAAAGGCGATTTTCCCGTACAATGGTTTTATGACAGCGAAATTCACGCTTTTTACGGCGATGCCCGTTTTCCAAACGCCATCGCGCCCTCTTTTCATCCCAATCGCCCCGACCGTATCGTGGTCTGCGCCTGCGACAACGGCAGCATCATCGGCATGGCAGGCTGCTCGGAGGATGCGCCGGGATGGATGCAGATCGGCATTGACGTTTTGGAACCCTATCGCTCACAAGGGATCGGAAGCTATCTTGTGAGTCTGCTGAAAAATCGCATTCTGGAGCACGGATGGATCCCCTTTTACGGAACCGGCGTTTCCAATTATCATTCCTGGAACATCGCACTGAATTGCGGCTTCCGTCCGGCGTGGGTAGAGATCGGTGCGAAAAAGCAATAAATCGTAAAAACCATCAACACGGAGCAGATGGTCGTCTGCTCCGTGTTTTCATCAGGGACCACGCTCCTGATTTTTTTCCTGCTTGGAAAATCCGAGAATCTCCCGTCCAAATACCGATACGGCTCCGTCCTCGTCATCCAGACCGGAAAAGCTCCGGCCCAGCGTTTCCAGCGCCTTTTCATACTGAATCCCATCCATCCGTTCCGCGATGGTTTCATGAATCTGCTGTCGAAACGCCACCAGCCGTTCGCTTTCGCCGTAACGCAACAGCAAAATCAGGGCAAGAAAGATCAAAAACAGCGCCGC
>JAFZPW010000194.1 GCA_017552495.1 Clostridia bacterium
CCCACCGAGCCCACCGAGGACGATGGCCCCAAGTATCTGACCTACGGCGAGGGCACCTATGAGCGTCAGGACGACGAAACCGTGTACGAGTTCGTCCTGGGCGACTACACCGAGTTGATGAACGCAGCCAAGGCTGCCGAGACCGTTGACGAGAGATTCGTTCTCTTCGCTCAGGCCGAGGCCGCGCTGCTGGATTCTGCTGTCATGATCCCCACCACCACCAAGGGCGGCGTTTATCAGATCAGCCATATCGCGCCCCGCACGGTTCCCTATGTCCAGTGGGGCAATGACGACGATCGTGTCAAGAGCCTGGTTATTTCCGACGAGTTCCTGACCCCCGCCGAGAGAGCCGACCTGTTTGCCATGTGGGATGAGGCTGTGGCCGCGCAGGATTCCAGCCTGTATAAGCCCGCTGAGTATCTCGCCGGCAAGGGCCACACCATCCTGAACGACTATGTCATCACCTTCTCCACCGCGCCCGTTACGCTGGACTGGCTGAACACCAGCTCCCAGTCTGACACCGAGATCACGGTGAACACCGTGGACGGTCTGGTGGAATACAACAACATCAACCAGCTTACTCCCGCTCTGGCCGAGTCTTGGGAAATCTCTGACGACGGCCTGACCTACACCTTCCACATTCGCGAGGGCGTGTATTGGTACACCGCCGAAGGAACCCAGTATGCCGAGGTGACCGCCGCTGACTTCGAGGCCGGTTTCCATCATATGCTGGACGCGCAGGCCGGTCTGGAATGGCTGGTTGACGGCGTGATCGCGGGCGCCACCGAGTATTACAGCGCCGGCGGAAGCTGGAGCGACGTTGGCTACAAGGCCACCGACAAGTACACCTTGACCATCACGCTGGAGCAGCCCACCTCTTACTTCATGACCATGCTGACCTATAGCTGCTTCCTGCCCATCTGCGACAGCTTCTATCAGGCCCGCGGCGGCGTGTACGGCGTTGCCGAATACGCTGCGGCTTCTGCCGATACCAATGCTTACACCTTCGGCCAGAACACCGACGTTTCTTCTCAGGTCTACTGCGGTCCCTTCCTGGTTCGTCAGCTTCAGCCCGACTCTCTGATCTATCTGGTCAGAAACGAGAATTACTACAAGAACGACGAAGTGACCCTGAACTCCATCAAGTGGATCTTTGACGACGGCTCCAACATGACTGCCTACTACAACGACACCGTCAAGGGCATCTATGCCGCCTGCACGCTGAGAGAGTCCAACGGCACGCTGGCCATGGCCAAGGCCGACGGCAACTTCGACAAGTATGCCTACGTCACCGAGACCCAGTCTACCACCTACTTCGGCGGTCTGAACGTCAACCGCGGCACCTATGCCCTGGAGGGCGGCCTGGTTGCTTCTCCCAAGACCGAGCAGCAGAAGATCGACACCGCCGTTGCTCTGTCCAACAAGAACTTCCGCAAGGCCATGCAGTTTGCCTTTGACAAGGGCACCTATAACGCCGTTTCCACCGGCGAAGATCTGAAGTACACCAGCCTGCGCAATATGTACACCCACCCCGAGTTCGTGTCTCTGTCCAATGACACCACCGACGCCGAGGGTCACACCTTCCCCGCCGGTACCTTCTACGGCGAGATCGTCCAGTACTACTGCGATAAGCTGGGCGCCGGCATCAAGGTCGCCGATCAGATCGACGGCTGGTACAATCCCACCGCCGCCAAGGAGCATCTCGAGGCCGCGAAGGAAGAGCTGGGCGACGCTGTCAACTGGCCCATCACCATCGACGTGGTTTACGGCTCTTACAACGAGACGCTTACCGCTGGCGCCAATGCTTACAAGACCGTGATCGAGAACACTCTGGGCGTTGAGAACGTCGTCGTCAACCTGGTGGAAGCCACCACGGCGCAGGATTACTACGCCGGCGGCTACCGCGCCTCCAACGGCGAAGCCGGTAACTTCGATATGTTCTACGGCTCCGGCTGGGGCCCCGACTACGGCGATCCCTCCACTTACCTGGATACCTTCCTGGGCGAAGGCGCCGGCTACATGGCCAAGGTCATCGGCCTCTTCTAATCCGAGCAGCACAATATCCGCTGTCGGCGGATCAAAGGCACATAGGAGGACTTCGGTCCTCCTATGTGCTCTATCGGCACAATGACGGCGCTTTAAATCAAAATCAGTGGAAAGTCATGCTCTTTTTTCAATTCTCTTGCCGGATGGCCCAAGACGGGCTTCGGAAGGGGCATGACTTGAAAACAGAGCTTAACTTTTCACGCCCGTGCGGGGCACGGGTTCGCGCAGGCCCATCCTAACGGTAAGGAGGATATAATTAAAGAACCCTTTAATTATCAAAGGTTACCATGAGAAAATATATGCTCAAGCGCATCCTCTTTTCCTTTTTTTCCTTGTTTGTGGTGGTGATGACGGTCATGCTGCTGGTGTTTTCCCTTATGGATCGCAGCATGATCTTCCAGACCGACGACACCTGGAACAAAAGGAACCTGAATGAACGGACGCTCTATGAATATATGCAGTATCAGCGGTATGGCTACCTGAATTATCAGGATTATACCGACTTTGTCCGCGCAAAATACACCGAGCAATACGGCGAAACGTACAACTCCCAGCCCCAGTTTACCGCCGATATTGCCGCCATCCAAAACGAGAATACCTATCTGGAAAATGCCACGGTGCAGGAGTTTATCGCCAAATGCAAAGCCGAAGGCTATGAAATGCGGTATCTTCAGCCCGTCCGCTTCAAGTCCGGCAAGGTCAAGCCCGGCGGCACCGGCTTTCTGCTGGCCACGCGGGAAAAGAGTGTGGTGCTCCGCTTGCTGGATTATCTCAAAGGCTTTTTCCACGTGGAAACCACCCGCGATGTCAAGGACGCAAACCTGACCGAGCGCTACATCCGGTTTGAAAAGGATCCCTATTCCAAGCTGTTTGCCATTGTGGGATCGGGAACGCAGCACAAGTATCAGTTGTATTTTGACGGCCGCTTCCCCTTCATCCATCAAAACTGGTTCAGCATCAATCTGGGCACCTCCTTCACCACCTATCGCGGGCAGGAGATCACCACGGTCATCAGCAAGCCCTCCGGCGACATGGTGGTCAGCCGGACGCAGTATCCCGCCCTGCTGGGCACTGACCAGTATGAGGATACCGCCATTGATTTCCATTCGGTGACCTACAACGTCAACCCCTCCGAGGCCGACCGGGAAAAATTCCCCGACAATTACACCACTTATATGTTCAATCGCGCCGGCCTGTCCCGTCTGGAGACCTCCTTTGTCATCGGCCTGATGGCCGTGCTCATCGCTTATGCGATTGGCCTGCCTCTGGGCATCCTGATGGCGCGGCGCAAGGACACGCTCATCGACCATCTGGGCAACGCCTTTATCATTTTCATCATGGCGGTTCCCAGCCTGGCTTATATTTTCATGTTTGCCGCCGCCGGAACCAAGATTTTCCACCTGCCCTATAAATTCGCCAACGCCAGCCCGAAAATTTTGGGTTATATCCTGCCCATTATTTCGCTGTCGGTGCGCGATATTGCCAACCTGATGAAGTGGATGCGCCGCTATATGATCGACCAGATGAACTCCGATTACGTGAAGTTCGCCCGGTCCGAGGGCCTTTCCGAAAAGGAGATCTACAACATCCATATCTCCAAGAACGCGCTGATCTATCTGGTTCACGGCATTCCCGGAACGATTTTGAGTTGTCTGGTGGGCGCCATTATTACCGAGCGCGTTTACGCCGTTCCCGGCGTGGGCAATCTGATGACCACGGCCATCAATACACATGACAACAGCATCATTGTTGCCTGTACGGTGTTCTATACCTCGCTGTCCATCCTTTCGCTGATTTTGGGCGACCTGCTGCTGGCGAAGTATGACCCGCGAATTTCTCTTACTTCGGAAGGAGGCGGCGGAAGATGAACGAGCAGAACAAGACCTTGTGCAACGAAGAAGAACTGTTCCGCTTTGTGGACAACGACCAGTTCACCTCCGAAAAGATCACCGCGCCCCGGTATTCTTATTGGAAGAGCGTGTTCCGCGTGTTTTTCCGTAAAAAGATCAACATTATGGTTATCGCTTTTTTGGTGCTGATCCTGCTGGTTTCCTTTATCATGCCGATTTACTGGCCTTATGACCAGATGGAGAACGTCACCAACAGCGCCGTTTACAACCTGAGCCCCAAAGTGGCCATGCAGCGGTTCGGCGGATTTTCCTTCAAATGGCTGCTGGGCAGCGGCGGACTCGGCAATTCGATCCTTTACGGCATCGTTTCCTCTTCCCGGATCTCCCTGCTGCTGGCGGTGATCTGCGCCGCCATCAATATGACCATCGGCATTCTGATGGGCGCGTTGTGGGGCTATTCCAAAAAGGTGGACGCGGTGATGCTGGTCATCTACAACATCGTGGCCAATGTGCCGTATATTCTGCTGATTTCGGTTTTGGTTTACATCATCGGCTCCGGCTTCTGGAGTTTCGTGTTTGCGCTGACCATTACCGGCTGGCTGCCCATCGCCTATTTCTTCCGCACGCAGGTGATGATTATCCGCGACCGGGAGTATTCTCTGGCCTCCCGCTGCCTGGGTACGCCGGTGAGCCGCGTCATCACCAAGAACATTCTTCCCTTCCTGACTTCGGTCATCGTGACGCTGCTGGCAAGCGAGCTTCCCAGCTACATTTCCATGGAGGTTTTCCTCTCCTTTATCGGCATCGGTCTGAGCGCCAACGTGCCTTCGCTGGGCCGCATGATCTCGCAGGGCCAGGGCGCGTTCCTGACCTATCCCTGGGAATTCTGGCCGCCCGTGGCCGTTGCTTCGGCGATCACGATTATCCTCTATGTTCTGGGTCAGAATCTGGCGGACGCCTCCGATCCCAGAACGCATATGTAACGAGGTGAGACTATGAGTGATTTGCAAGAGAAAAAGATCCTCCTTTCCCTGCGCAACGTGGAAGTGAAGTTCAATGTTCGCGGAAGGATCCTCACCGCCATCCGGAATGTCTCGCTGGACATTTACGAAAACGAGAGTCTGGCCATCGTGGGTGAATCGGGCTCCGGCAAGAGCGTTCTGACCAAGACCTTCGCCGGAATGCTGGATTCCAACGGATTCATTCCCCAGGGAAGCATCCGCTTTTACGACGACGAGATCTCCAAAACCGAAGTCAAGCTCACGCCCAGCAACAGGCGCTTGCTGGCGCGGCTGAACGAAATGGTCAACAAACACGCGGTTTTGGAGCGCGGCGCCAAGGAGTATAACGAATATCTGAAAAAGAAGCAGGATATTAAGGCGGCGCAGTCGCTGACGATGGACGAGGAGGCCGATTTTGCCGCCCGCGTCAAGGAAGCGGAGGACGACGCCACCGACGCCCGCAACTATCTCTGGACGCTGGACAAGAAGGCTGACGCAGAGGAATATGCCGCCGTCAGCGCCCGCATCAAGGGCTTTACGGACAAAAAAGAAGAGATCGAAAAAGAAAAAGCGCAGCTTATCAAAAAGCGCGCCGCCGAATACGCTACCGACGAGGCCGACCAGAAGGCGCTGGCCGAGCTCAAGGCGCTCCGCGACAGAAAAATCGCCACCGACGACGTGGCGGGCACTCCCCACGGTTTGTCGGGCGAGGTGCTGAAGCGCAACAAGGAGATCGCGTATGAACTGCTGCTCTCCATCAGCCGATATCCGCTGAAGGAGCGAATCAAGTGCATCCGCAAGCTGGATAAGGCGTTTAAGGTGGCTATGGCTACCGGCCAGGATCTCAACGATCCCGATACGCGGAACAAAATCTTTGAGGCCGCCACCTTCCGGGTGGAGTTCCGTTCTCTGGACGAGAAGACCCAAACCCTCCACGGCTACGCCAACATCGACTGCGCCAAGGTCAAATACGCGCAGGACTGGCAGAAGATCCGCGGCCGCCGCATCGCCACCGTCTTCCAGGATCCCATGACCTCCCTCAATCCGGTCATCACCATCGGCAAGCAGATCCAGACGGTCATCCTGAAGCATCAGCAATGCTCGCTGTCTGAGGCGCGCAAGCGCACCATCGACATCATGGCCAAGGTGGGCATCCCCGAGCCCGAAAAGCGGTTTGACGACTATCCCTTTGAGTATTCCGGCGGTATGCGTCAGCGCATCGTTATCGCCATCGCCCTGTCCTGCCAGCCCAAAATTCTGATCTGCGACGAGCCCACCACGGCGCTGGACGTGACCATTCAGGCGCAAATCATCCGCCTGATTAAGCAGTTGCAAAAGGAGCTGGGCTTCACCACGGTCTACATCACCCACGACCTTGGCGTCGTGGCCAATGTGGCCGAGCGCGTCGCCGTGCTTTACGGCGGGCAGATCGTGGAGCTGGGCACCGTGGAGGAGATCTTCTACGATCCCAGGCATCCTTACACTTGGGCGCTTTTGTCCAGCCTGCCGCAGCTTTCGGAAAAGGGCGGCGACCTCTTCTCCATCCCCGGCACGCCTCCCTCTCTGTATAACAAGATCGTGGGCGACGCCTTTGCGCCCCGCAGCCAGTATGCCATGGCCATCGACATGGAAAAGGAACCGCCCATGTTCCAGGTGAGCGAGACGCATTTTGCCAAGACCTGGCTGCTGGATCCCAGGGCCCCCAAGATCGAGATCCCGTCCAACATCCAGAATCTCCATGAGAAGATGCTGGCGACCCACATTGATTTTGAAGCGTAAGGAGGCGACGGAAATGGAATCGAACGAGAAGAAAGTCGTGCTGTCGATCCGGAATCTGGATGTCGTCTTCGGACGCGGCAAGAAGGCCTTTAAGGCCGTGGACAATGTGAGCTTTGACATTTACGAAGGCGAGACCCTTTCGCTGGTGGGCGAGTCCGGTTCGGGCAAAACCACCATCGGCCGGGCCATCGTCCGCATCAATCCCTGTTCCGCCGGAGAAATCTATTACAAAGGCAAGAAGATTTCCGGCAAGCTCTCCCGCAAGGACGACCGGGATGTGATCCGCAAGATCCAGATGATCTTCCAGGATCCCGCCGCCTCGCTGAACGAGCGCGCCACCATCGAATACATCATCTCCGAAGGGCTTTATAACTTCCATCTGTATAAGGATGAGAAGGAGCGCATCGCCAAGATCGAGAAGGTCGTTCGGGACGTTGGTTTGCTGCAGGAGCATCTTACCCGTTATCCCCATGAGTTTTCCGGCGGGCAGCGGCAGCGCGTGGGCCTGGCTCGCAGCATCGTCATGGAGCCGGAGTTCATCGTGGCCGACGAGCCCATTTCCGCGCTGGATGTTTCTATCCGCGCCCAGGTGCTCAATCTGCTGAAAAAGTTCCAGGTGGAGCGCGGGCTGACCTATCTGTTTATTGCCCACGATCTGTCCATCGTCCGCTTTATCAGCGATCGCATCGTGGTCATCTACAAGGGCCGGATCATGGAAATCGCTCCCACCGAAGAGCTCTTCCAGTATCCGCTCCATCCTTACACCAAGTCGCTGATCTCCGCGATCCCCATTCCCGATCCCATGATCGAGAAGGAAAAAACGCTCTTTGTTTACAGTCCGTCCATGCACGATTATTCCGTGGAAAAACCCGAACTGGTGGACCTGGGCAACGGACATCTGGTGTTCGGCAGCCCCGCTGAGATCGAAAATTACAAAAAGATCCGGTTCGCCGGTCAAAACTGATCGGGAGAAAAGCAGCGGGTCGCTTTGCGATCCGCTGCTTTTGCAAAAAAATGATGAAATTGAAAAAACAATCAGACGAAAAAGAAATTCTCGTCAGCGACAAACACCTGGGCTTGCGCATTGCCGCCTTTGCCGTGGCTTTTGTGGTGGCGGTAAGCGCCTTTGCCGTTGGTATTTATCAGATGGTGAAAAAAGAGCCCGGCTACGCGGTCATTACGCCCGCGATTGACAAGGATGCGCCTCGCTATGCCAGCGGAATCACGCTGACCTATTATTTTTCCGGCAGCAGCGGCGAAATCAAAGACGCCCAGCGGGAGCTTACCACGCATTACAGCGGCGCGTTGCAGCGCATTTACAAGCTGCTGGATCCCGTGGAGGAATATCCGGGCTTTGTCAATCTGGCCACCATTAACCATCATCCGGGCAAGGAACTGGAGGTCAGCGAGGAGTTGTTTGCCGTTTTGACCGACGCGCTTGACAAAACGGCGGAGAATCAGGGCTTTAACCTGTTTGCCGGGCCGCTCAACGCCGAATGGAACAGCATTTTGGGCTCGGAGCAGGCGGCGGACTTCGATCCGCTGAACGATCCGGAGGAGGCCGCCCGTCTGGCGGCCATCGCGGAGATGACCGCCGACCGGACGTGTGTTTCTCTTACGGTGACCGATGCAAACCGCAGGGCTGTCCGGCTTGATCTGTCCGACCGATATACGGCTTTTTCCCAGCAATATGAGCTCACCGGGCCGGTGCTTGATCTGGGACTGCTGAAAGAGGCATGGATCCTGGATCTTACGGCAGCCGATCTGGAAAAGGGCTTTTATCATTTCGGTTATTTTCAGACTGCCGACGGGCTCGTCCGGGCGCTTTCCCAGCCGGGCGGCGGCGACAACGTTCTATATGCCTGGATCGAGAACGCGCCTGCAACGGCGGCTTTGGCGCCGATGAAAGAGAACATGGCTTGCAGCCGGTTCAAGTGCTTTCCGCTGGGCGGCGAGCTCGGCTATTACACCGTGGAAGCCCAGGGACAGGTTCATTACCGCGGGCCCTATTCCCTTGCCGCGCCCGCGTTTGAAACGCCGCTGGCCGCCTCCTACGCCATGACAGACGGAAGCGCTGTAGAAGCCTGCTATCACAATATCCGTCTGTGGCATCTGGGCGGGATGGAGGCGATTTTGGCCGCCGTGGCAGAGGAGCGGGACTGCCTTCTGGCGGTGGTCGCGCCCGAAAGCCGGGTGCTTTACGGCAACCGCCTTGCGCTGGCGCAGATCGAGACATATGCCGGAGCGGGCTTTTCGGTGCGCCCTGCCGGAGAATAGCACAAATAAAAACGGAAACATGCGGAGCAGCCTTGCGCTGCTCCGCATGTTGCATTACGAGAGTCTTCGGATACCGGGACGGCGGCGGGAGGAATGGCTCGCTGAAAAATCTCGGGGTTCGCCGCCGCCCAGATAAGGGGCAAGCTGGGCTCGCAGGGCGTGGTGATATTCCCGTTCAAACAGTTCCAGCTTCCGGCGGGTGTCGGCGGGATCTTCGCCCAGCAAAAAGGGGGCGAAGCCGGCGGCGATGCCGCGCTCTTCCAGTCCGGTTCGGGCCTCCTCCAGCATCAGACGGCGCAAACGCTCCTGCCTGAGGGCGGCCACCTCCTGCTCCAGGCGGGCCACCTCGCCTGCATCGGCAGACTCCTGCGGCAGGGCGTCCGGAGCGGCCTGCTGCGGCGCGGGAGCCGCGTCAGAAGGCGCGGCAGGGACAGAAATGGGCGGGCGTTCGTCCCGCGGGATAACGGGCTCTGCGGGGCAAATCTGCTCCTTCTTTTCTTCTTCCATATGTTACGCTCCTTTCTGTTCGTCGGAAATGCGCTGCTCCTCGTCCTCCGCGTTTTTCACAAAGGGAAGAAGCTCCAGCTTGGTGCGGCGGGAGACCGTGCCGCCCAGGGCGTTGAGATCGGCGCACAAGCGGCTGAGGTCCTGCGGCAGATTCTTATAAAACCGGGCGATGCAGGCGCTTTCCAATTCGGCGCCCAGTTTTTCCATGCCCTGATAAAACAGGGCGACCAGGTGATACAGTCCGCCGGAAAAGCCCTGTTCCTTGGCGGCGCGAGCCTGCTCAATGCCCCACAGTTTGTATTCCAGCGCCACGCCCGAGGTGTTGCCCGCAAAGGCGTTGTCCTGCAAATTCGGGGTCATGGTGATGGCCAGCATATCCGAAAGCAGCGTTTCCTTCATCAGCGAGATGGTATCGGGGCTGAGATTTTTCACCACAAACTCGGCTTTTCCGTTTTCCGCCATGCACAGCACGCGGCTGCGGTTGGCCTGCTCGATGTCTTCCCGGGTGGCGCCCATGACGCCGTAAAGGGCGAGAAAGGCGTTGGCCACGCTCTGCATATCGTCCATGGCGCCCGAAAGGAGCAGATTATAGGCGTCCAGCAGCGAGAGCACCGGCTCAAAATCTCCCGTCCGCTGGGGATTGTTGCAGAAGCAAGTGACGGCAAGGCCCGCAAAGGGCAGCGGCCGCGCCGCGCCGAAGGTCAGCTCCCGCCCTGTCATTTCCCAGGGAATGCATTTGCCCGGCAGATAGAGTTCGCCCTCGGCCCGGTCGCCCCGCTCGGCGCAGACGCGCACGGCGGCGGCGATCTCCTCCCGCACGCCGCGGATGAGAACAAAGGTTTCCAGCGGCGAAAGACGGGCCAGACGGGGGCCTTTTTCGGTGAGATAGGCCAGCAGATAGCCTTCGCCGCAAACGCTCATATCCCGGGCGGCGGAAAAGAGCATCTGATTCAGCGAGGCGTCCTCCAGCGCCCGGAGCATCCGTTCCTGCACCCGCTTGCGCTCAAAGGTCAGCGTGGGCGGCAGGCCCATAAAATAGCCCGTGTGAACGTCAGAGATGTATTTGGCGTAATTGGCCGTGAGCTGGTTGTTGGGACGGCCCTGGGCCACGGGGCCCTTGCGGACGCCCTGCTCGCCCCGGTAATAAGATGTGAGCATGGCGCGGCGGGGGCGTTCCAGCGCCAGAAACTGCCGCACATGCTCCCGCAGCTCGGCGGGGGAAATGGTTTGCGATTCTGTTTTGAAGATCATGGTCTTCCCTCCTTTTGGCCCCAGTAAACGCCTTTTTTTCGGAAATGGACAAGGAAGCGATTCCCGGAAGCGTTCCGGGAATCGCTTCCTTGTTTTGTTCCGCTTCGGCGGGCTATCCTTGCGCCAAAGGAGGGAACGAATGTGAACCATGAGAACATACGGCGCCTGTCCTGCATGATCTGCGGCAGTCAGCGGCATTTGCTGCGGGAAGGAGGCGTTTGCCTTTGCAGCAGATGCATCGGCGCGATGGGGCGGGCGCTGGCGGAAAAACTGGGCCTTTGCCTGCCGCCGGAGAAAGAAGACGACACACCGGACCCAAACGGGGGCTGAGCACGGATTTTCCCCCGGGAAAGCACCGATCCCATCTTGAAATACCCGCGTGGCTATGCTATGATAACAGAAGCAGAATGCTTTGAAACACAAAGGATGGCAGGTGTTATCATGGAAAAAAATAAGGAATTGCGCGTTTTTGCCGAGGAGATCCGCGTAGAAACACTGAAGGAACTGGCCCATCTGGGCTTTGGCCATGTGGGGGGCTGCATGAGCATCGTGGAGCTGCTGGCCGTCCTCTACGGGAAAGAGATGCGCTATGATCCCCAAAATCCCAACTGGGAGGAGCGGGACAAGTTGGTGATGAGCAAGGGCCACGCCGGCCCCGCCGTCTATGCCACGCTGGCGCTTAAGGGCTTTTTCCCCAAAGAGGCGCTTTTGACTCTGAATCGGGGCGGCACCAGTCTTCCCTCGCACTGCGACCGCAACAAGACCCCCGGCGTGGATATGACCACCGGCAGTCTGGGACAGGGCATCTCCGCCGCCTGCGGGCTGGCGCTGGGCAACCGGATCCTGGGCCGCAACGACAGCTACGTCTATCTGGTGATGGGCGACGGGGAATGCGACGAGGGTCAGGTCTGGGAGGGCGCGGCCTTTGCCGCGCATCAGATGCTGGATCATCTCATCGCCTTTGTGGACTGGAACAAGCAGCAGCTTGACGGCGCCTGCGAGGATGTTTTGGATCTGGGCGACATGGTGGACAAGTTCACCGCCTTCGGCTGGTTTGTTCAGAAGGTGGACGGCCACAACGTGGATGCTGTTTTGGCGGCCATCGAAGCGGGCAAGGCGCAGGATCAGAAGCCCGTAATGATTATTCTCGACACCGTAAAGGGCAAGGGCTGCGAGCTTGCGGAACACACCTTCCCCTGCCACCATATCAAGTTTACCGCGGAGCAGATCGCTCCCAGCATCGAAAAGGCCCAGGCTGCACTGGAAGCGGCCCGCCGGGCTTAAGGGAGGGGAAACGCCATGTATCAGGTGAAAAAAACGTTTGAAAAGGAAAAGATCGAGATGCGCGCCGCCTATTGCGACACCCTGCGGGAGTTGGCGCGGGAAAACGACCGCATCTGCATTTTGGACGCCGATCTGGTGGGCTCCTCCGGCGTAAAGGCCTTTTTTGAGGAATTCCCTGACCGGGCCATCGACTGCGGCATTCAGGAAAACAACATGATCGGCGTGGCGGCGGGTCTTTCCGCCGCGGGGATGATCCCCTTCGCCCATTCCTTCGGCCCCTTTGCCAGCCGGCGGTGCGTCGATCAGATCTTCATCTCCTGCGCCTACGCCAAGAACAACGTGCGTATCGTGGGCTCCGACCCCGGCGTTACGGCGGCCTATAACGGCGGCACCCATATGCCCTTTGAGGATATGGGCACGCTGCTGTCCATCCCCAAGATCACGCTGGTGGAACCCACCGACACCGTGCAGCTCAAGTGGCTCATCCGTGCGCAGGAAAAGGAATACGGCGTCTTTTATATCCGCCTGCTGCGGAAAAACGCCGTAGGCGTGTTTGAAGAGGGCTCTGCTTTTGAATTGGGCAAGTTTGCCCGCCTGCGGGAGGGCGGGGACGTAGCCATCGTCTGCTCCGGCATTATGGTAGGCGAGGCGCTCAAGGCCGCAGAGGCGCTGGCCGCCGAGGGCATCGAGGCCGCTGTGCTCAACGCCTTTACCTGGAAACCCATGGACGAGCAGGCGCTGGCGGAATACGCCAAGACCTGCGGCTGCTTCGTCACCGCTGAAAATCACAATATTCTGGGCGGTCTGGGCTCCGCTGTGGCAAACAGCCTGAGCCGCATCCGTCCCGTCCCCGTAGAGATGGTGGGCGTGGAGGATTCCTTCGGCGAAGTGGGCACCGAGGACTTTTTGCGCAAGCGCTTCGATCTGACGACGGAGCATATCGTCCGGGCGGCAAAAGCCGCCATGGCAAGAAAGTGAGGCGCGCCGCATGGACGTGAAGGAAGAAGCCCTGCTGGCTCATGAAAACTGGCGAGGCAAGTTGGATATCCGCACCAAATGCCCCATCAGCAACGCCCACGACCTGTCCATCGCCTATACCCCCGGCGTGGCAGAGCCCTGCCTGAAGATCCGCGACGATGTGGATCTCAGCTACAAATACACCGGCAGAGGAAATCTGGTGGCCGTGGTCACCGACGGCACTGCCGTTTTGGGCCTGGGAGACATCGGCCCCGAGGCCGGAATGCCGGTGATGGATGGCAAATGCGCCTTGTTCAAGGCATTCGGCGGGGTAGATGCCATCCCGCTGTGCATCCGCTCAAAAGAGGTGGATGACATTGTAAATACCGTGGCGCTGCTGGCGGGCTCCTTCGGCGGCGTCAATCTGGAGGATATCTCCGCGCCCCGTTGCTTCGAGATCGAGCGCCGGCTTAAGCAGCGCTGCGACATCCCCATCTTCCACGACGATCAGCACGGCACCGCCGTCATCACCCTGGCGGGCCTGATTAACGCGCTGAAGGTGGTGGGCAAAAAAATGGAGGACATCCGCGTCGTCACCTCCGGCGCCGGCGCCGCCGGTACTGCCATCGTCCGCCTGCTCCTTTCGGTGGGCCTGAAGGATGTGATTTTGTGCGACCGCAAGGGCGCCATTTATCAGGGCCGCCCCGATTTGTCGGCGGAAAAAGCCTCCATCGCCGCCGTTACCAACCAAAACCGGCTGGCGGGTGAGCTGAAGGACGTGATCCGCGGCGCCGACGTGTTCATCGGTGTCTCCGCGCCGGGCACCGTCACCACCGAGATGGTGAAGACCATGGCGAAGGACGCGATCATCTTCGCCTGCGCGAACCCCACGCCGGAGATCTTCCCGGACGAGGCGAAGGCCG
>JAFZPW010000195.1 GCA_017552495.1 Clostridia bacterium
GCACCGGCTTGAGGCCGTCCCGCACGTCGGGCAGGGCGCGGCCCACAATGACGCTCATGGCGTATTCGATATACGAGCGCTGCATTTCCCCCACCAGCTCGGATTCGGTGATGATCTGATTGGGAAACGCGATGTCCTCGGGCTTATAATCTCTGTTGTGTGCCATATGTACTCTCCTTAATTTCTTTTTTCACGGCGCTCGCGAAAAAAGAAATCATATATCAATATTCACCGCATACTGGGCGTTTTTCTCGATCCATTCCTTCCGGGGCTCCACCTCTTCGCCCATCAAAACGGTGAAGATCTGGTCGGCGGCCACGGCGTCGTCGATGGTGATGCGGCGCAGGGTGCGCTTGACGGGATTCATGGTGGTCTCCCACAGCTCATGAGGATCCATTTCACCCAGGCCCTTAAAGCGGCTGATGTCCACCTTGACGTTGGGATTATCGCCCCGCAGTTCGGCAGAGATCTTATCCCGCTCGTCGTCGGAATAGGCCACCCGCACTGTCCGGCCGCGGGTGAGTTTATACAGCGGGGGCACAGCGGAATAGACATAGCCCCGCTCGATAAGCGGCCGCATATAGCGGAAGAAGAAGGTGAGCAGCAGCGTGCGGATATGGGCGCCGTCTACATCGGCATCGGCCATGATGATGATTTTGTGATACCGCAGCTTTTCCACGTTGAACTCGTCGCCGATGCCTGCGCCCAGCGCCACGATAAGGGGCGAAAGCTTGTCGTTGCCGTAGATCTTGTCGGCCCGGGCCTTTTCCACATTGAGCATCTTGCCCCACATAGAAAGGATGGCCTGAAACCGGCTGTCCCGTCCCTGAACGGCCGAGCCGCCTGCCGAATCGCCCTCCACGATATAGATCTCGCACAGGGCGGGATCCCGTTCGTTGCAGTCCTGCAGCTTTTCGGGCATCTGTCCCGATTCCAGCCCCGTTTTGCGGCGCACCGATTCTCTTGCTTTTTTTGCGGCCTCTCTGGCCCGGGAAGCCATGAGCGCCTTGTCCAGAATCATCCGGCCCACGGCGGGATTTTCCTCCAAAAAAGCGGCCAGCTTATCGGAAATGATGTTGTTTACCAGGGTGCGGATCTCGCTGTTGCCCAGTTTCTGCTTGGTCTGGCCTTCAAACTGGGCGTTTGGCAGCTTCACCGAAATGACGCAGGCCAGACCCTCCCGCACGTCCTCGCCGGAGACCTTTTCCTCATCCTTGAGCATTTTGACCCTGTGGCCGTAATTGTTCAGGACCGTGGTGAGCGCCCGGCGGAAGCCCTCCTCGTGCATGCCGCCCTCGGGCGTGTGCACATTGTTGGCGAAGGAAAGGGTCATTTCGTTATACCCGTCGTTATACTGCATGGCGATTTCGGCGACGGACTCGTCCTTGCCGCCGGAAAAATAGAGGACGTTTTCATGAATGGGGGTCTTGTTTTTGTTGAGCCACGTTACAAATTCCCGGATGCCGCCCTCATAACACATGGAATCCTGCCGCTTGTTTTCGGGCAGGTCCTTGGAGCTCTCCCGCTCGTCGCGGATGGTGATGCGCAGCCCGGCGTTCAAAAAGGCCTCTTCCCGCATACGGGTGTGAAGGGTGTCGTAGGAATACTGAAGTTCTTCGAACATCTCGGGGTCTGGCTTGAAGCAGACGGTGGTGCCGGTATGATCGGTTTCGCCCACCACCTTCATTTCCTGGGTCACATGGCCCCGGGCAAAGCGCATCTCATGGATTTTCCCGTCCCGATGGACCTGGACCCACAACCATTCGCTGAGGGCGTTGACCACGCTGGCGCCCACGCCGTGCAGACCGCCGGAAACCTTATAGCCGCCGCCGCCGAATTTGCCGCCGGCGTGCAGAACGGTATACACCACCTCCAAGGCGGGCTTGCCCGTCTGCGCCTGAATGTCCACGGGAATGCCGCGGCCGTTGTCGGTGACGGTAATGGTATTGCCCTCGTTGATGGCAACGGTGATTTCGGTGCAGTAGCCCGCCAGCGCCTCGTCGATGGCGTTGTCCACAATTTCATAGACCAGATGATGCAGGCCGGAGGAGCTGGTAGAGCCGATATACATGCCCGGCCGTTTGCGGACGGCCTCCAGCCCTTCCAAAACCTGAATTTCGGAAGCGTCGTACTGGGTTTCCACTTTTGTCATAACCTCTTCTTGCATAGGAACCTCCCTTCCCGCCCCTTTTGCGGGAAGTTTTTTCTTGATTTACGTTTTCTCTTGTTTGAATTGCAGTATATCCGGCCGCGGCGGAACTGTCTTAGGAACAGTTCCAAAAAACAGTTCACTCAAAAAGCTCGATCTGAGAAAGGGCGTCGGCCCCCTCCTCCAGCCGTTTGAGCAGCGTCCTGCTGCTGATTTGGGAAATATAGACCACAAAGTCCGTTCCCTCTTTGCACACCACCGCCGATTTTGGAAGATCGTCGGTGATTACCAGCACCTTGCCTGCCCGCTCCGCGGCGGAAAGATACTTGCGCGTATGGCGGCTCCAGGTGGCTGTATCCATATCAAAAACCGAAATGATGTCCTTTTCCGGGACAATCACATCCCGGCCCAGATGCAAAAACATACGCTCCCTCGTTTTCTCACAGGCGCAGCAGATTGGCGCCGGAAAATTCCCGTTTTTCCTCACAGCAGGTGATGATGCTCTGCCCGCCCATGGCGTGCCCCGCCACAAAGGCCTGCCGCGGCCCGTCCAGCTCGGAAAGCACGTCGTCTAAAAGCAGGACGGGATATTCCCCGCCGTCCCGGAAAAACAGCTCCCGCTGGCCGAATTTCAACGCCAGCGCCGCCGAACGGCTCTGTCCCTGAGAGGCAAAGGCCCGGGCGGGCCGGCCGTTGAGGGTGATTTCCAGGTCGTCCTTGTGCAGACCGGAAAGGCAGCTTCCCGCCTGCATCTCGGCCGCACGGTGGCTTTCCAGATGATCCAGAAGCTGTCCGCGAATGGTTTCGGCATCGGAAAAGGGATCGGTAACGGTTCCGACCGTGCGGTATTCCAGCGTCAAAGTCTCTTTCCCGTCGGAAATGGCGGCGTGAAGCGCCGCGCATTCTTCCGCCAGACCCCGGCAAAATTTTGCCCGGTAGCCGATGAGCTGCGCGCCCAGAGAGGCGAGCTGATCGTCGAAAGCGGCCACAAGCTGGGGCGCGGGACGAGGATCCTCCTGCTTGAGCAGGCGGCTTTTGCTCTCCAGAAGCCGCAGATAACGGGATAAAAACTCCTCGTAACGGGGACGAAGCTGGGAGATGGCTGCGTCCAGAAACTCCCGCCGCCCCGCGGTGGGGCCTTTGATCAGCGCCAGATCCTCCGGCGAAAAAAGCACGCACCGCAGATGTTCGCTGAGTTCGGACTGTCGGCGCTTTTTGATCCCGTTGACCCAGGCTGCGCTTTTTCCGGCGGATGGAAGCTCCAGCGAAAGCGCGTATTCCCGCCCATGGGAAAAAACCGTTCCTTTTATCAGCGAGAGCGGCGTATCCCACCGGACCACCTCCTGCTTGCGGGCGGCCCGCCAAGAGCGGACGCCCGTGAGCATCCATACGGCCTCCAGCAGATTGGTCTTGCCGCGGCCGTTGTCGCCGCAAAGGATGTTTACCCCGTCGTCAAAAGGAAAAAACGCCTCGCCGTAACTGCGGAAATTCCGCAGAGAGACCGATTCCAAAATCATTTCCGCACCACGCGCACAATTTGTCCGGCAAAGGCGATCTCGTCGCCGGGGCGGATTTTTTTGCCCCGCATGGAGCAAATTTCGTCGTTCAGCAGAACCGCTCCTCCTTCGATCACCGCCTTGGCTTCACCCCCGGTGGAGCAAAGGCCGGCATATTTCAAAAGGCTGTCCAGCTTGATGAATTCCGTCTGAATGGAAACCTCCGCCGCTTTCATATCACTCGCCCGCCTTCAGCCGCACAGGCAGCACCAGATACGTGTACCGGCTGCCCTCCACGGGCCGCATGGTGCAGGGAGAAAGGCTGCTCTTCAGGCCCAGAATAAATTCCTCGTCCTGACAGGCTCGCAGCGCATCCAGCAAATAGCGGTTATTGAAGCCGATCTCCACCTGCGCGCCGCAGTCTGGGATCCGGCACTCGTCATAACTTCTTCCCAGCGCCGTGACGCAGGAAAGACGGAGTTTATCGTGATCGAAAGCACAGCGAACGGGATTTTTCAGCCGTTCGGAAATAATCAGGCTGACCCGCTCCACGGCGGCGATGATCTCGCTGCGGGAAAGACGGATGTTGATGGGCTGTTCGGCGGGGATGGTGGCCCGCCAGTTGAGAAATTCGCCCTCCAGCAGACGGGTGGTCATGCGGGTATTTCCAAAGGAAAACAGCGCGTGTTTTCTCTGGGGGCAGACGGTGCATACGTCCTCTTCCCCGTCGGGAAGGATGCGGTACAGATCCTTCAGCGCCTCGCCGGGCACCACGAAACTGAAACGCTCGTCTTCCCGAGCGGCGATTTCCTCCTGCCGGACGGCAAGACGGTAACCGTCCACGCTCACCATACGGAACAGCCGGTCTTCCACCTCCATCAACGAGCCGGTAATGATGGGCTTGTTTTCGTTTTCACCCACGGCGAAGATCGTGCCCGAAATCATTTCCTTCAATAAAGAAGCGGGCAGCGTGAACGTTTCTTCCTCGTCCACCTGCGGCATTTCGGGGAATTCCTCTGGATCGGAGGCGATCAGGTTGAATTCCGACGCGCCGCCGCGAAGCGTGACCATCAGCCGGTCGTCCACGGCGATTTCCACCGTGTCGGAGGGAAGACGGCGCACGATATCGGAAAGGATGCGGGCGTTGAGCACGATTCTTCCGGGGGTTTTGATTTGTGCGGGAACGGTCATTTGAATGGCGGTTTTGTAATTGAAGCCGCTGATGACGATTTCGTCCGCTTTCGCTTGGATCAAAAGGCCCTCTAAAACGGAAGAGGTTGCTTTGGAGCTGACGGCGTGGCCGCAAACGGAAACGGCCTCAGAGAGGGCGGGTTTTTCACAGGTAAAGCGCATTTTTTGCAAAACTCCTTTCCTTCCTTAGGTAGGAAATTCAACGTATTCGTAGTATTATAGCCTGTGGATTCGGCGGATAACGCCGGGAAGGCAGATTTGGCGCGGCGGGAAGCGTACACAGCCTGTTGTGGAAAAACCCACCGGAAAAGGGAGATTTTACACAGGGTCTTTTTTTCCACAGGAGAAAACGGGATTTCCACAGCGGTTTGTGGAGATCATTTGCTTTGGATGTTTTTCATCAAGTCGGCCACCGTATCCCGCAGGGCTTCGTTTTCCAGCATGGACTGGGTGAGCTTGTCGATGCTGTACATGACGGAGGAGTGGTGCATATTCAGCACCTTTCCGATTTCAGGAAGACTCATACCGGTAAGCTGCCGCATCAGGTGAGCCGCAACCTGCCGGGCCACTACCACGTCCTGGGTGCGGCTTTTGCCGGTAATCTGCTCGGCGGGCACGTTGTAGAAAGAGGAGACCTCCTGCAGCACCATATCGGCGGTGGGATGCAGACCGGGACGTTCCTTGAAAATGTCCTTGATGGCCTCCTGCGCCAGATTCATGTCGATGGTGCGGTCCATGATTTTATGAAGCGCGGCGATTTTTTTGATGGCGCCCTCCAGCTCTCGGACGTTGTTGGTGATGTTTTCGGCGATATAAGCGACGACCTTCTGGGGCAGTTCGATTTCCATTTGAACGGCCTTGGCCTTGACCATGGCCATTCTGGTCTCCAAATCGGGCGACTGGATATCGGCCAAAAGGCCGCTTTCAAAGCGGGTTTGCAGGCGGGCGTTCAGCGTGGCGATCTCTTTGGGCGGACGGTCGGAGGTCAGAACGATCTGTTTTCCGGCCTGATACAGCGTTTCAAAGGTATTGAAGAATTCCTCCTGCATCTGAACCTTTCCGGAAAGAAACTGGATATCGTCCACCAGCAGAAGATCGGCCTGCCGGTATTTCTGGCGGAATTCGGAAAAGCCCGATTGCAGCGCCTCCACCAGTTCGTTCATAAAGTCCTCGCTCTTGATATAGACGATTTTGAAGCCGGGGTGCTCCCGCCGGATGTAGCCAGCGATGGCAAAAAGCAGGTGGGTCTTTCCCAGGCCGGAGCCGCCGTAAATGAACAACGGGTTATACAGCCGGGCGGGCTGCTTCGCCACCGCCAGAGCCGCCGCGTGGGCGAATTTGTTGCTGTTGCCCACGATAAAACGCTCGAAGGTGTAACCGCCGTAGACGCTGCTGGTGCTTTGCAGCCGCCACACGTCGGCCTCCGGACCAAAAACATAAAGCGGTCTGGTTGGCTCGCCCAAAAGAAAGGTGAGGATTTCGGCGACATTTTCGGTGTAGCGCAGCGTAAGCGTATCGCGGAACAGCTCGCTGGCGGCCTTGATGACAAAGAGCCCGTCCTGAATGGCCAGCGGCTCGGCATTGGTGAACCATGGATCCACCAGCGCCTCGGCGTAATCCTCGTGGAGCTGCTGGATTAGGGTTTCCAGCAGGGTTTCCGGTGTGTATTTCACGGTTAAGATCCCCTTTATCTGTAAAGTAAAAGCAAAAAGGCGCACGAAAAAACACCGCAAAAACGGGTATGATTCATTGTATCATACCCGCCGGAAAATGTCTACCATAAAATAAGATTAAAATACTAAGATAATATAATATCCTCTTTATAAAAAAGGGGAGATACAAGGAAAAAAACCGGAATCCGGGCAGAAATCAAGAAAAATTCAGGATTTTTTCAAAAA
>JAFZPW010000196.1 GCA_017552495.1 Clostridia bacterium
CTCAAAGGTGGCGGCGGCGCCGAAGTCCGGGGTGACGGTCCCGCCCGCGGCGTTGGTCAGGCTCTGGCCGTCGGGGACGGTGACGCTGAAGGTGTATGTACCCACGGGGGTGGATGCGGTGGTGGCGAAGGTGACGGTGGCGATCAGGGTGTCCGCCCCCAGGTTGGCCGCTCCGGCGCTGCCGGGGTTGCCGAAGGAGATCTTGCCGTTGCCTTCATTCACCGCGCCGGGGATGGCGCTGTTCATCGTGATGCTGCTGACGGCCAGGCTGTTGGTGCCGTTGGTGGCGGCGAACTGGAGGACGCCGGCGGCCAGGGCATCGGCGGTCTTCAGGGTGAGGGTGGCGGTCACGCTCTCCCCCTGGGTGACGCTGGCCGGGCTCACCGCGGCTTCAAAGACCGCGGAGCCGGTGGCGGGAGTGCTGCCGCTGACGGTGACGGTGGTGGTGGCGTTGGCGCCTGTGAGGACCACCGCACCGGCCTGATTCGTGATCTCCAGGGCGGTGAGGCCCACGGTCTGGGCTCCCGCAGCCGCGTTCGCGGGCACGGTATAGGTGACGGTAAATCCGGTGAGCTGGGCAAATTCGTTCTCACCCGCGCCGTATTCGTTGACCAGGGCTTTGGCGATCTTACCGTTGTTGTACCCCGCGTTGATCGCGCCCGCAGTCCCGGTCTCCGCTTTGTTGTTGATGCTTGCCTTGGCCGCAGACACGCTCCAGCCGTCGGGGGTGGAGATGTTTGCGCTGTAGGCTGTGACCTGTACCGCCTCGCTGAGGGTGACGGTGACGGTGACGGTCTGCGCTGCATCGGTCGCGGTCAGGGTATCCGGGCTCGCCGCCGCGCTGGCGGTGAGGTCCGCTGCCATGGCCGGGACGCAGAGGCCCAGGCACAGGACCAGGGAGAGGAACAGGGCCAGGAGCTTGCTGCTTTTTCTTGCGTTCATTTTCTCAAAAGCCTCCTTTTTAGTTGTTCAGCCAGGGGATGGAGCCGGTGCCCAGATAAACGGCCACCAGCGCGCCGAAGTCCGCTGCGGAGATGTCTCCGTCCCCGCTCACGTCCCCGATGATGCCCCCCAGGGCGTCCAGACTGCCGGTGCCCAGATAAACGGCCACCAGCGCTCCGAAGTCCGCGGCGGAGATGTCCCCGTCCCCACTCACGTCGCCCTTGACGGCCACGGTGAAGGTCACGCCATCGGCGTAAGCGCCGGTGAAATCATAGCCGCTCTGGGCGTTCTGGGTCGCGTTCAGACGGGTGTAGGCGGTGCCGTCGAAGGCGATGACCACGCAGGCCTTGTCGCAGATCACATTGAGGGTGGCGGTGCCGTTCTCCGCCGTGGCGGTGACGGTGGCGACGGAGGCAGCCGGGGCGGTGACCTTGTTTTCCGCCACCAGGTCGATCTGGGCGGGAGCGGCCAGCCAGGAGAAGACGGGGTAGTCCGTACCGGCGGCGAAGATGTCCTCCCCCAGGGCGGTGTTCAGGGTGGTGACCAGGGAGGGGTCGGCGAAGTCGGCGGCGGAGAGCTCCTTTTCCTCGCTGGTTTCGTCGGCGTCGGAATCGGTGGTGTCGGCGAGGGTGTAGGTGTAGGAGATGTTTTCAGTAGATGCCGAACCGACCGGAGGCAAGCCCTTGATATAGGAGAAGGAGGCATTTGCCGTAAACGGGTTTGCATATGCGGCAAGGCCGCCCGCGATCTGTTCATATGCCCCGTTCCCGGAAACTGTAACTGTCCCTATATTGTAGCAGCCGACAAAGGCGGACGTGGTCATTGCAGCAATGCCGCCGAGTTTGGTTTCGTGGCTCGCATTATTGCAAACGATATCGCCGTAATTCGCGCACTGTGTTATATCATGGTTGCTCTTTCCCACAATGCCGCCCGTCATAACCAACGAATTGACCGCCGTGCCAGACGATTGTTCGACGATTTCAATATCGGAATAATTTACACAATAATCGACGGAATTCCCGGTTCGCTCCGAGCTGTTGCCGGCGATACCGCCGATACGATATTCAACGGTTTTTGTACCGGCGTCTTTTGCGATAACTTTCAAAGAACCTTGCGCCGTGCAGTTGGAAATTGCGCTTCCATAACCATTGCTTCCACAAATGAAACCGATGCTTGTATTGGCACCGCTTGCGCTTTCCTGCTGGATGTCAGATTGAACTGAGCAACCACGAATAATCCCGCCGTAGTTGTTTGCGGCAATCAGACCGACAAACACCGAGGGCACCTGCATGTTATTGGGTGCCATACCCTGAATCATGCTATCCACAGTTGCAATTACATGGCAGTTGTCGATAGTGCCCATGTTATTTGCAGCAAGAAGTGCAAGTGAAGAAACTGTGAAACTGCTTCCATCATCATAATCGTATTGTGCAGCAACAGTAATCGTCTCATCCGCAACGAGCGTCAGGTTTTTAATCACGCCCTCATTCTGTGGAATCAGCGCCATATTGATATTGTTTGGGCGAAGGAATCCCAAACCGCTGATAACATGGCCTTTCCCGTTGAAATTTGCATAGAATCCGCCGATATCCCAGCCAAGATTTGAGGAAACACCGTATTCCGCCATACCTCCCATTTCCGGATTCGGGGCAATAAACAGATTAAGAGGCGTATTGAATTCGATATTGTTATCCAATTCAATATAAATATCACTCTGATTGCAAATCGGATCATAGCCCGCGGAGCTTTCCGCCATAAGCATCAGAAGATCGAGTTCTGTTTTGATCTTCCAAGGATTCTCCTCGGTGCCGTCACCGTCAGAAAAGAAAGAAGCATTTCCTTCCCAATCGACTTCAAACGTCTCAATATTGAAATTGCCTTTGATTTTGCCTGCAGGAATCCTTCTTTCACTAACTCCGGTATCACAGTCAAATGATAAAACTTCAGCGGCACAAATGCTGTTATCCTCAAACCCAGCATAAGCAACTGAAATCGAAGATTCATCATTTGATTCGCCGATTGTGTCTTCAATCGTGAATATATAATCTTCTCCTGCGGCCACGGTGGTTTCGCCTGTGGCGCCCGCGGGCAGGGTGACGGTATAGGTTGCCGTCGCCGCCGCCGGGAGAGGGCAGAGGGACAGGGCCAGGACCAGCGCCAGGAGAATTGCGCCGATTCGTTTTGACATGGTTATTTCCTCCTTATGATTTGTTCCTTCGGGGACGCTTCCCCCCGCCGCCGCTCCCGTCCCCATTGGGGCGGCGGCGTGCCCGGCGCCCATGGTGGGGAGCCGGACGCTCCTTCTCTTTTCTGCCGTGCTTCTCTTTTCCGTTCACGCTCCTTTCCCAGACACCGGTGACGGTTCCTCTGTCCTTCGCGGGGGATCGGACAGGAGTAACCGTCCCCGTGTCCTTGTGGATCAAGCCCTTGCAAATCCCATCCGGAGCGTCTATACTGTAAGCATGACAAAGACGCCGAAAGGAGTTCGCAGCATGTTGGACAAACAGGATTTGCAGGCAATTCGGGAAATGATGACCGAGGAGATCGGTAAAGCTGTTTCCGCTTCCGAGGAGCGGATGAAAGGGCATATGGACCTGCTCATGGAAAATGAGGTCCGTCCGAACTTCCGGATTCTCGCCGAGGGCCATGAAACCATCTTGCAGCAGGTCAATCCGCGTCTGGATGACCTGGAGCAGCGGGTCGACCATCTGGAAACAGAGGTCATGCTCCTGAAATCCGCAATCTGAACCGAATAACGCCTGCATAGTGCGGCATCGGCAACGGTGCCGCGCTTTTTATGCCCCCGTCGGCAGCAGCCCTATGACCATCACCGCCGCCTCGTCGTCGTGCGCCTTTCGGCTTCGCTTCGCCGGATGCGGCAAAGCTCGATACGACGGCGCCTCCTCCTCTTCGGGCCATACCCGCTCCGCTGGGCTACGGCCCGAGTTGGATTCGTGCCAAGACCTTCTTCATCTTTATTTCCAAATCCTCCTTATGATGTGAGTTATGTAAACTAATTTTTGCACGTGTTTTGAAATCCTGTTGCGTTTTCCTCACAACTCGGATATAATACGCATAGAGATTACGGAAAGGAGACTTGCTTCTATGGAATATACCGTTCAATTTTCCTGGGATCCAGAAGCCGCTGTTTGGATCGCCACCAGCGATGATGTTCCCGGTCTGGTTTTGGAATCCGGCTCCATTGACGCACTGATTGAGCGTGTCCGTTACGCCGTGCCGGAGTTGCTCGACCTCAATCATCTTCAGAGCGGAAGTGTCCTCAGCTTCCATCTGGACCGCAGAGAAAGGCTGTTTGCCTGATGGCGGAGTACGAAAAGAAGGTCCGCGATATTTTGAGGGAAAACGGCTGCCATTTTGTTCGGCATGGCAAGGGCGACCATGACATTTGGTACAGCCCCCTCACAAACACAAACATCACGGTGGATTCGAAGATCAAATCTCGTTTCACCGCAAATGCCATCTTGAAACAAAGCGGTATCGGTTATCGCTTTCCGTAACGAGGGACTTCGGTCCCTCGTTTTTTATGCGGATTGCCACACCAG
>JAFZPW010000019.1 GCA_017552495.1 Clostridia bacterium
CGCAGTGCTCCAGCACCAGACGGCGCTGCTTCTGATAGAAGGGGATGGCGCTCTTTTCCACATAGATCTTCCCGTCGCGCTGATAAGCCAGCCGCTCGATGGGATTGCCCTTGAGGATGGTCTCGCTGACGATCTCTTCGCAGTCCGAAAGCTGGACCTTGGTGTAAAGCCAGCCCTGGGGCTCGATGCGAACCAGCGGGCCGAACTCGCAGAAGCCGGGGCAGCCGCCCTTGGTCACGCGCAGATCCTTGCTGTGGGGATCCTTGCTCAGCTCCACAGAGCAGGCAACGCCTTTTTCCTTCATGAGTTCCACCAGACGGGCATAGATATCCAGCGAGCCGGAAGAGGCGCAGCCCGTTCCGGTGCACACCAGGATCCTGCTCTTCTGCGAGGCAAAGGCCGCCTCACAGGCGCGGCGCAGCTCCTGCAATTCCTGACGTGTTTTCAACATATTACGCTTCCTCCCGCAAATGCTTCAACAGCTCCACGGCCTTTTCGGGGGTCATGGATGCATAGACCTTGTTGTTTACCGTCATGGCGGGCGCCAAACCGCAGGCGCCCAGACAAGCCACCGTCTGGACGGTAAACATCAGATCGTCGGTGGTGATCTTCTCGGCGCTCAGCCCCAGCTCCTTGCGCAGCCGCTCCAGAATGGGCGCGGATTTGCGCACGTGACAGGCCGTTCCGTCGCACACCTTGATGACGTATTTTCCCTTGGCTTCCAAAGAAAAATTCTCATAAAAGGTGGCGACGCCGTAAATCTGCGCCTCGTGAAGATGCATCTCACGCGCCAGATAAGGAAAGGCTTCCCGCGGGAGATAGGAATACTCCTCCTGGATCGCCTGCAGCACGGCGATCAGACTTTTCTCTTCCCGCCCATAAGTTTCAAGATACCCGTTGATCTTGCTGTGCAGTTCTTTGACGTTCATGGTTCCTCCTTGCTTGCACGGCCCTTTCCCCACTTCCCCTCGGAGATGCGGCCATTTTTACATTTTAATAAGAGTCGTTTTTATTTTAACCGTTCTTTCGCGCCGCGTCAACCCCCAGAATGTGACATTTTTAGCAAAGTTGCGGCAAAATTCCTGTGAATTATGTATAACTAACATATTTTTTCTGATTTTATCGTATTTCGCCGAAAAATTTTTATTTTTCAAATCCTTTTGCGGATTTTTTGACAAGCGGCCGCAAACGACGCTTTTCCCCACACGCTACGCCGCCGCTGTCCGGCACAAGAATGAATTGCCAAACGGCGCAAGTTGTGCTATACTGAATTGAACTATTGCGAACGCAACGACCGCGCCCTTTCAGGCGCAGGCAGGAGGAAAATCGCTTTGCATATGCAGCTTGAGGGTCTTTCGACCCATTACATCGACCTGCCCGGCAAAAAGACGCCGGTGCTCTTTCTCCATGGGTGGGGCGCCGGGATCGAGCTTTATCAGCCGATCTTTGCGCTGTTGCAGGAACGCGGTTATCGGGTGGCAGCCTTTGATATGCCCGGCGCAGGGGGAACGCAGGAGCCTCCGGCTCCCCTGACGCTGACGGATTACGTTTCCTTTACCCTGGCTTTCTGCAAGGAATTGAAGTTGGAAACCGTTATCCTCATGGCCCATTCCCACGGCGGGCGCATCGCGTTACGTATGCTGTCCGACCCCGCCTGTCCCGTAAAGGCGGAAAAGGCCGTTTTGATTGACGCCGCCGGCGTGCGTCTGCCGGCGTCCCCGTCCGCAAAACTCCGGCAGACCGGCTACAAGCTGCTCAAGGGTCTTGGCACCGGCAAGCTCACCGCCCCGCTGTTCGGCGACCTGTATCAAGAACTGCGGGACAAACGCGCCAGCGCCGACTACAAGGCCGCCAGCCCCGTAATGCGAGCCACCATGAACAACGTGCTGGTGGATCTGCGGAGCAACATGCCCGCCGTCAAAGCCCCCGTTCTGCTGATTTACGGAGAAAACGATACCGCTACCCCGGTGGAGCATGGGAGGATCATGGAATCCCTGATTCCCGGCGCGGGGCTTGCCGTCATCCGCGGGGCGGGCCATTTCAGTTACGCCGACAACTGGCCGCAGTTTTCCGCCGTGCTCAAGGCGTTTTTGTAATTTCACTCCTGGGAGGGTGCCTATGTCCATTGTTACCCTGCTGGCGCTGGCGCTGTGCAGCGGCCTGTGCGCCTGGCTTTCGCTGCGCTACGCCATGCATATGTTCCAGCTCAATTCCTATCAGGATCTTTCCTATGGGAATTTTCTGAAAGCCCACCGCCGCGATTTTGTCAGCGCCAAGCGGCTGGTGCCCTGCGCCGTCATGCTGCTGGGCAGCCTGAGCCTGACCGCGCTCCCCTTTCTGTTTGCCGCGGGCGCGGGGCTGTTTGTCCTGCTCAACCGGCCGCAAAAAGCCAAAAAGCCGCTGGTCTTTACCCCCCGGGTCAGGCGGATGCTGGTCTGCGCGGCGGCGCTTTTTGTCCTGTGGACGCTGCTGGCCGATTATGTTTCCACCTGCTTTCTGGTGTCCGGCGCCCTGCGGATGAGCAGGCTCTTTCTGCATCTGGGCCTGTTTTTCCCGGCGCTGATGCTGGTGCTCTCTATCTTATTGCAGCACCGGCTGGTGATGCTGTATAACGACCTGCTTTCTCCCGCCGAGCGGGCCATCTCCCGTAAATTTCGAAACGAGGCGGCGGATATTCTGGCCTCCATGCCCCGGCTGAAGATCGTGGGCATCACGGGCAGTTATGGCAAGACCAGCACGAAATATTTCCTGCACCAGCTCCTTTCCGTCCGCTTCAACGTGTATATGACCCCCGGCAACTTCAACACCACGCTGGGCGTGGTGCGGGCGATCCGCGAGGGCCTGCGCCCCACCCACGAGATCTTCCTCTGCGAAATGGGTGCCCGGCACAAGGGCGACATCCGGGAGATCTGCGATCTGGTGCATCCCCATCTCGGCATCATCACCTCTGTTGGCCCTCAGCATCTGGAAACCTTCGGCTCGCTGGAAACCGTCTTGCAGACCAAGCTGGAGCTGGCCGACGCCGTAAAGGGCGCGGGCCCTGTCTTTTTGAATCTGGACAGCGCGCCGCTGGCCGTGGGCGAGCCCCAGCAGGAATGCTTCACCTACGGGCAGAACGGACGGGACTATCGTCTCTCTGACCTCACCGTGGACGAAAACGGCTCCCGCTTTACCGTCACCGCCCCCGGCGGCGCGTCCCAGGTCTTTACCACCCGTCTTTTGGGAAAGGCCAACGTGCAGAACATCTGCGGCGCCATCGCCGTGGCGCATTATCTGGGTATTCCTCTTTCGGCGCTGGCGCCCGCCGTGCGCCAGCTTGAGGGCGCGCCCCACCGCTTGCAGCTTATCCGCCGTCCCGGTCTTACGCTCATCGACGACGCTTACAATTCCAACCCCGAAGGAGCGAAAAACGCGCTGGAGACCCTCGCTTTGTGCAAGGGTGTCCGCATCGCCGTCACCCCCGGTCTGGTGGAGCTGGGCGACAAAGAACTGGACTATAACCGGACGCTGGGCGCGCAGGCCGCCGTCTGCTGCGACTATTTGATTACCGTGGGTTCCCAGTCCCGCACCGAGGCCATCCGGGAGGGCGCGAAGGCGGCGGGCCTCTCTCCCGCCCGGATTTTGGAAGCCCGCGACGTGCAGCAGGCCATGGCGCAGGCCGGCGCCCTTCCCGGCGGCAGCAAGATGGTTCTGCTGCTCAACGATCTCACCGACAACTATTGATCTTTCCTTCAGGAGGCGTTTTTATGGTTTCCCGCATTCGCACAGGCGTCTTTTTCGGCGGCCCCAGCGTGGAGCATGAGGTGTCCGTCATCACGGCCATGCAGGCCATTGCCGCGTTGGACGCGAACCGCTATGAGATCATCCCCGTCTATGTGACCAAATCCGGCGAGTTTTACACCGGCGAGCATCTCAAAACGCTGGATGCCTTCCGCGACATCCCCGCCGCCCTTGCCGCCGCCAAAAAGGTGGTGTTGCAAAAGGAGGGCAAGGATGTGCAGTTGGTGCTGGCAAAGCAGAAAAAGCTGGGCTCCAGCGTGATGGCCGTGCTGGACGCAGCTCTTTTGGCGCTTCACGGCACCGGCGGCGAAGACGGCGTGATGCAGGCCCATTTCCAGCGGCTGGGCCTGCCTTACACCGGGCCCGACGTCGCCTCCAGCGCCGCAGGCATGGACAAATGGGTCTCCAAGGCCCTGTTCCGCATGAGCGGTCTGCCCTGTGTTCCCGCCCTGCGGGTGAGCAAAAGCGCCTATTATGCCGACCCCGAGGCCGTCTGTGCCAGCATCGAGGGCGAGATCGGCTATCCCGCAGTCATCAAGCCCTATAATCTGGGCAGCAGCGTGGGCATCCACAAATGCCGCGACCGGGCCTCTCTGCAAAACGCACTGGAGGACGCCTTTCTGTACAGCGGCGGCGTGATGGCCGAAAAAGCCGTATCCAATCTGCGGGAAATCAACTGCGCCGTTTTAGGCGACGGAGAAAGCGCCCGAGCCAGCGTGTGCGAGGAGCCTCTCAACGCCACCGACATTTTGACCTATGCCGACAAATATCAGTCGGGAGGAACATCCGCCAAGGGCGGCGCGAAAACGCCCTCCTGCGGCAGCAAAGGGATGCAGAGCCTGGCCCGGCAGATCCCCGCGCCCATTTCCGAGGCGCTCTCCGAAAAGATCCGCACGCTGGCCGTGGCCGCCTTCCACGCCGTAGGCGCCGCCGGCTGCGCCCGGGTGGACTTTTTGATGGACGGCGCGACCGAGGAGATCTTTGTCAATGAAATCAACACCATTCCCGGCTCGCTGGCCTTCTATCTGTGGGAAGCAAGCGGCCTGTCCTTCCCCGCCCTGCTGGACGAGATGATCGCTCTCGCCCTCAAGCGCCGGCGGGAAGAGGAATCGCTCCGCACCACCTTTGAAACCAACCTGTTGCAGACCGCCTCGCTGGGCGGGAGCAAAGCGGGAAAGAAGGTCTGAGCATGAAAGTCCTGAAAACGCTGCGATACGCCTCCACCGGTTTGCTGATTCTGCTGTTCATCCCCTTTTCCGTTGAGGTTTTCGGCGCGCTGCGACCCGCGGTCATCCGTCCGCTGGGCATCGCTATGCTGGTCTGCCTTGCCGTGAACGTGTTTTGCGCCGTTTGCGTCCTTTCCAACGACAAAAATTCCAAATGAGTTCCGCCTCCGGCCCCGTGCCGGAGGCCGCTTTACATGAGAAAGAGAGCGGTTTTTATGATTTATCTGGTAGAAGACGACGCCGCCATCCGCGAGCTGGTGCTTTATGCCCTCAGCAACGGAGGCTTTGCCGCCGAAGGCTTCGATACGCCCTCGGCCTTTTGGCGTGCCATGGCGCGCTGCGCCCCCTCCATGATCCTGCTGGACATCATGCTCCCCGAGGAAAGCGGACTGGAGATTTTGAAAAAGCTCCGGGCCGACCCTTCCTCCGCCCGTCTTCCCGTGATGATGCTCACCGCCAAAGGCAGCGAATACGACAAGGTGCTGGGGCTGGAGTTGGGAGCCGACGATTATCTGGCCAAGCCCTTCGGCATGATGGAGCTGCTGGCCCGGGTCAAGGCGCTCAAACGGCGGACGGAGGCGGCCGCTCCCTCAGAATACCGGCTGGGCCCGCTGCGGATCTGGCCAGAAAAGCATCTCGCCCTGCGGGACGGCGCAGCCCTTCCGCTGACGCGAAAGGAGTTCGAGCTTTTGTGCCTGCTGCTGCGCAACCGGGGCATCGTCCTCACCCGCGACCGCCTGCTGGACGAGATCTGGGGCTATTCCTTCGACGGAGAAAACCGAACGGTGGACGTGCACGTCCGCACTCTGCGGCAAAAGCTGGGCGATCTGGGCGACCGGATCGAGACCGTGCGAGGCGTGGGCTATAAGATCGGAGGGTATGATCGGTGAGAAACGCCATTTTCAAAAATATCTTTTTCACCGCCATGGCGGTCTTTATCGTCAGCGTTTTCTGCATCGTGGCGGCGCTGTACGGTTACTTTTCCCACCAGCAGCGGCAAAATCTGGAGAGCGAGGCGCTGTATCTTTCGACCGCCGTCGCCCACGGGGGAACCGATTTCCTACGCAGCGTTCCCCGCACCGACGGCACCCGCGTCACCCATATCGCCGCCGACGGCACGGTGCTGTTTGACAGCGCCGCCGACCCGGCCGCCATGGAGAATCATGCGCTGCGGGACGAGGTGAAGCAGGCGCTGGAATCGGGCGCGGGTTACAGCAGCCGCCTTTCCCAGACCTCGGGCCGCCGCACCGCGAATTATGCCCTCCGCATGGCGGACGGCACGGTGCTGCGGGTGTCCAACACCTTGTATACCCGCGCCATGCTGGCCGTCAATCTGTTTACGCCGCTGCTTCTGGTGCTGGTTTTGGCTATGATCCTCTCCTTTGTTTCGGCGGCGCGGATGTCCAAAAAGATCACCGAGCCGCTGGGGGCCATCGATTTGCGGGATCCCGACGACCGGGGCGTTTACGAGGAGCTGCGCCCGCTGGTGCAGCGCATCCGCGCCCAAAACCGCGAGATCCGGCACAATCTGGAGGAGTTGAAAGCCGAGCATGCCCGGCAGGACGAGATGCGGCGGGAGTTCACCGCCAACGTGTCCCACGAGCTGAAAACGCCCCTGACCTCCATTTCGGGCTATGCCGAGCTCATCCAGAGCGGCATGGTCAGGCCGGAGGATGTGCCCCGCTTTGCGGGCACCATCTGGCGGGAAGCCCAGCGCCTCATCGTGCTGGTCAACGACATCATCCGCCTCTCCCGCCTGGACGACAGGGACGTGGAGGAAGAGCGAACGCCGGTGGAGCTTTTGGCCCTGTGCCGCGAGGTCATCGAATCGCTCTCTCCCGCCGCCGACGAAAAAGGCGTTTCCTTCTCCCTCACCGGAACGCCTGCCACCGTTACCGGCATCCGCCAGATTTTAGGCGAGGTGGTCTATAATCTCTGCGACAACGCCATCAAATACAACCGTCCCGGCGGCAGCGTCGCCGTGGACGTGCGGGAAGAAGACGGTCAGTCCGTCCTTTCGGTGAAGGACACCGGAATCGGCATCCCCGAAACGGAACTGGGCCGGGTCTTCGAACGGTTTTACCGGGTAGACAAAAGCCATTCCAAGGAGGTGGGCGGCACGGGACTGGGCCTTTCCATCGTCAAACACGGCGCCGCCTATCACAACGCCGCCGTGGAGGTGGAGAGCACCCCCGGCGAGGGAACCTGCTTCACCGTCCGCTTTCCGCAGAAGCCCGCCGTCAGCCACCGTCAGCCGGCAATTCCCGCCGGGGAAAAGGAGGAGTAAGCCATGCTGGATCTTTGGATCAAAAACGCCCGGATCGTGGACGGAACGGGCATGCCCGCCTACCGCGCCCATGTGGGTGTCCGCGGCGGGAAGATCGCCCGCATCGCCCCCATCGCCGTCGAGCCCGCCGTATGCGTCATCGACGCCCGGGGCCTTACGCTGACCCCCGGCTTCATCGACTCCCACAGCCACGACGACTTTATGATGGAAACCGCCCCCCATTGCCGTCATAAACTGGAGCAGGGCGTCACCTCCAACATTACCGGCATGTGCGGCCACTCGGTGGCGCCGCTGTCCAAAGCGTTTTACGAAGAAGGCTGCCGGGTGTGCGCGGCGCTTTTTCCCCAGGGCGTCAATCTGGATCAGCCCACGCACCGTGATTTTTCTGTTTATCTTGCGGCGCTGCGGGAGAATTTCGGCACCAGCATGGGCTTTTTGATCGGCCACGGCACCGTCCGCACCGCCGTGATGGGCTTTGCCAGACGAGAGCCCACCGCCGCCGAACTGGACAAGATGAAGGCCTGCGTCCGCGACGCCATGGAAGCCGGGGCGCTTGGCATTTCCTTTGGCTTGATCTATACGCCCGGGACTTTTTGCAACACCCGGGAGATCATCGAGCTCTGCAAGGTTGCCGCCGAATACGGCGGTGTGATGACCACCCATATGCGAAACGAAGGCGCGCGTCTGGTGGAAGGGGTGGAGGAAACCCTGCAAGTGGTGCGGGAAACCGGCATCCGCTGCGTCATCTCCCACCACAAGGCCAGCGGCGGCCCGAAAAACTGGGGCAAAACCGCGCTGACCCTGCCTCTGATCGAAGCGATCAACCGGGAGGGCTTCTGTGTCTTTCTCGACCAATATCCCTATACCGCCACCTCCACCGGGCTGGCCAGCGAGATCCCAGGCGCCTATCTTTCCCGGCCCAGGGACGAGCTTTTGGCGCTGATGGCCGACCCCGCCGGACGAAAAGAACTGATTGCCGCCATGCTGGGCGCGAGCACCATGGAGGAGCGTTTCGGCCGTCTGATGATCGGCGCTTCCCGAGCCTATCCCGATTACAGCGGCCTGATGGTGTCCGAGGCCGCCGAAAAACACGGAAAATCCATGGCCGACACCGTTCTCGACGTGCTTTTGGCCGACGGGCTGGCCTCCACCGAGATCGGCTTCGGCATGTGCGAAGAGGACGTGGAACGGGTGCTGGCCTATCCCCGCACCATGATCGGCACCGACGGACTGTGGTATCCCGGCGCGCTGGGCGCTCATCCCCGGGCCTTTGCTTCCTTCCCCCGGGTGCTGGGGCATTATGTGCGGGAGCGGAGCGTGATTTCCTTTGAAGAGGCCGTACGAAAAATGACCTCCATGCCCGCCGCCGTTTACGGTCTGCGGGGCAAAGGCCTGATCCGCGAGGGAATGGACGCCGACCTTTGCCTGCTGGATCCCGATACGATCACCGACGCCGCCGATTTCAAACATTGGGACGCCCGGTGTCCCGGCCTGAACTACGTCTTTGTGGCGGGCGAGCCGGTGGTCAAAGACAGCGTTCACGACGGCCGCCTGCTGGGAAAAAAGCTTCTGCGGAATTGGTAAGACAAACGCATCGCCCGCGGCCTTCAACGGCGCGCGGGCTTTTTGCAGCCCCTTTTTTCGCGTCTTACCCCCGAAAAACCGCCGCTTGCCGAAAAAAGCGGGACAGCGGCGGAAAACCGTGCTATGCTGAGGTTGCCGGCAAAAGAAAGGAGTCATGCTTTATGAGAGTCGAAATCCACCAAACGCCCGAAGCGGCGGAGGCTTACGCTGTGATCTACACCGCCCAGCTCACCCCGGAGATCCGCCGGGCGGCGACTCTTCTCGAAGAAGAGGCGTCCCAGCGCGTCGTCACCGCCTCCGACAATGGGCGCATCGTGGTTTTGCAGCCGGATGAAATTTTTCTGATCCGGGTGGAGCGGGAAAAAACCATGGTATATACCGAAAAAAACGCCTATATCAGCAAAAAGCGGCTCTATGAACTGGAAACCGTTTTGGGAAACGGATTCCTGCGTATTTCCAAATCCGCGGCGGTCAATCTGCGGCAGCTCCGCTGTGTGGAGCCCTCGCTGGGCGGGCTCATGCTCCTGGTGCTGAAAAACGGCTGCAAGGAGTATATCTCCCGCAGTTATCTGCCCGCTTTCAAACAGTATCTCGGTCTGTAACAAAAAAGGAGGAACGATCATGTATCAAATCTTTTCCGCCGCCCGGCGCGGCGTTTATACCGCGGCAACGGTCTTCATCCTGGGCTCTCTGGTCGCCGGTCTTCAGGGTGGCACGGAGAAGTTCGCCAGCGGCTACGGCATGGCGAAGATGTGCGCCGCGGTGCTGCTCGTCGGCGTCGGCTTCGGCGTTCCCTCGCTGGTTTACGAGACCCGCCTGTCCGCGCCGCTGAAGGTTCTGATCCACATGGGAACCGGCTGTCTGTTTCTGCTGGCGGCCGATCTGCTGACCGGCTGGCTTCGCCCGGAGCGCGGACTGGCCGCCAATCTGATCTCCTTTGCGGCGCAGGTCGGCCTCGCCTTCCTGATTCTGGCGATCCAGGCCCGCCGCGCCAGGGCGCGGGCCCGCCGGATGAACGACCGGCTCACGGAAAAAAGCGAATGATCCCGAAAAAACACCGTCCGCTCAAGCGGACGGTGTTTTCTTTTATCTTTTATTTTGTCAGCGCCAGCAGACGTGTTTTCAGTTCGTCGGGATCGGCCGCCAGAAGATCGGCGCCCGCCGCCTCCAACTCTTCCCGCCCGCGAAAGCCCCACAAGCATCCCGCGCCAAGGGCTCCGGCGTTGTGGGCAAACCGGATGTCCACGTCGGAATCGCCGCAGTAAACCACTTCTCCGGGCTTGAGCCCCAACTTCTCCGCCACATGGAAAAAAGAAGCGGGGTCGGGCTTGACGGGAAAAGGCTCCTGCTGGCCGAACACCAGATCCACGGCGTTTTCCCGAAACAGGGTCATCACCCGGGCGGTCTGATCGGCGGGATTGTTGGTGATGACCGCCGTCTTGAGCTCCGCCGCCCGCAGCGTCTTCAGCAGCGCCTCCACCCCGGCATAAGGCCGTGTGCGTTCCCGGCAGTTTTCCCCGTAACGGCGGCGATAGCCGGCAATCAGATCTTCCAGCAGATCTTCCCGCCCGGCGGGCAGCGCCCGCTGGCAGAGCTTGCGGATCCCGTTGCCCACTTTATGCCGATAGTCCGCTTCCGGACATCCGGGCAGGCCCAGTTCCTCCAGCGCGCCATTGACGGCGGCGGCGATGTCGGCAAGGCTGTCAACCAGCGTTCCGTCCAGATCGAAAAATACGCCTCGGATCATTTTGTCCCCTCCCATGCTTTTTGTAAAAGTGTTTGGTATTGTTTTTTTATTGTATCAGGCGACAAAATCTCGGCCCCGCCGCCCAGCGCAAAGATCCAGGCAAAAAACTGCGGGCTCACCGCCGCCTGCAGCGAAACGGTAAAGTGCCCGTCCCCGTCGGGATTCAAAAACAGTTCCTTCCCGAAGCGGTCGGTGACCACGCCGATGAGCCGGTTTTCAAAGCGCAGACGCACGCTCTCCTGTTCCCCGTTGAACATACCGAACATCCGGCCCGCATAGGCGGCGGGGTCGGCGGCGCGGAACAGCTCGCTTCCTTCCCGCGCAAGACCGGTAAGGGTGATCTCCTGCATTTTGTCCACCCGGTAATGGCGGAGCTGGGCGCTTTCGCTTTCATAGGCCACCAGATAATAGTTTTCATTGTCCCAGATCAAGGCCCACGGACTCACCTGATACCAGCCGCCCTCGCGGCGCAGGCGGCGGGCCACCTTTTCCGCGCCCCAAACCAGCGCCCATTCAAAATAACGGAAACGGATCTGCTTTCCCGCTCCGATGGCGGCATGGATGGCGTCCACGGAATAATAAATGCTCTCGTTCATGGCCTTGATGCGCCCCGCCACGTAAACCTGCCGCTGCAGCATCCGGGCCTGATGCACCGAGGCCAGCCCCTCGATCTTATGAATCAACTGATCGGTCTTTTGCCGGGTGATAAAGCGGGACGACTGCACCGCGTCCACCAGCAGCTTGAGTTCGGGCAGCTCAAAGGTGCGCGACGCCACAAAATAGCCGCAGGCGCGGCCATCGCGGCTTTTGACGATGTCCAGGCCAAAGACCCGCAGGGTTTCCAGATCATCGTAAAGGCTTTTGCGGTCGCGGACGTCGATGCCCTGCGCCTGCAAAAGGTCGATCATCCGCCGGATGGTCATGGGATGCTCCTCGTCAGTCTGCTCCTGCAAAATGCGCACCAGCCACAAAAGTTTGCCCTTCTGATTGCTCCCTTTTGCCATACCTTGCTCCTTTCTCAGCCCTGCGCGTCGGCTTCCTCCGCCTCATAAAGCGTCAGCAGTTCTTCTTCCAGCGTTTCCTTGCTGTGATAGAGCTCGCCCAGTTTCACATAATCCCCGCCTTCGCAAAGGGCCATCTCGCGCTCCAGCTCGGCCAGCCGTTCTTCGATGGCGGCGATGCGGCGGGCCCGCTCGCGGCGGCGCTTTTCCAGCTCCCTGGCGTTGAGCCGGGCATCCTGCGCCCGGATCGCTTCGCCCCGCCGGCTCCCCCGTTCCCGCTCTTTTTGGGCCGCCTCCGTCTGCCTGCGGCGCTCCCGCGCCGCCAAAAAGTCCTGATAGGTGCCGATAAAATCCGTGATGCGGCCGTCCTCCACCAGCCAGATGCGGGTGGCGAAACGGTCGATAAAATACCGGTCGTGAGACACAAACAGCAGGGTTTCGGAAAAATCGTCGATGGCGTCCTCCACCCATTCTCTGGAGAGGATGTCCAGATGGTTGGTGGGCTCGTCCAAAAAGAGGGTGTTAATTTTGCGGTACATGAACAAACACAGCTTGAGCCGGGTCTTCTCCCCGCCCGAAAGGACGTTTACCGTCTTAAAGACCTCCTCGCCCCGGAACGCGAAGGCTGCCAGCCGGTCCCGGGCCTCCTGCGTGGTTGCGTTGGTCTCGTAAAGAACGGTATCCAGCAGCGTCCGCTCCGGATGATCGAAGGACACCACTTGGGGCAGATAGCCGATCTCCACTCCGGTGCCGTTCCAGATCCGCCCGGCAAGCTGGGGCATCTGTCCCAAAAGCGTGGTGAGCAGCGTGGTTTTTCCGCTGCCATTCGGCCCCAGCACGGCGATTCGCTCGCCCCGGTAGACCATAGCGGAAAAATCCCGGATCAGCGGCGCGCCGTAACCCACGCTCAGCCCCTCGAGCGCCAGCACATCCTCGCCGGACTGGGCCGCCAGATTGAATTGATTTTTCATTTTGCGCTCCTGCCGGATGGTTTGGATGCGCTCCATCCGGTCGATGCGCTTTTGCATGGAAAACGCCCGCTTGTGCAGGGCGTCGTTGCCCATAAAAGCCCAGAGATGCAGATTGCCCACAGCCTTTTCCAACCGGGCGATCTCTTTGTCCTGCCGTTTTTTCGCCGCCTCGAGCTGGCGGGCCAGTTCGTCCTTTTTTTCGGTAAAATAGCTGTAATTTCCCGGCCACGAAATGATCTGTCCGTCCCGCAGCTCCAGCGTGCGGGTGGTGACGTTGTCGAGAAAATAGCGGTCGTGGGATACGATCAAAACCGTCCCGCGAAAGCTCTTCAAATACTCCTCCAGCCATTCGATGGAGTCCATGTCCAGATGGTTGGTGGGCTCATCCAGCAGCAGAAGATCGGTGCCCGAAAGCATCAGGCGGGCCAGATTGACCCTGGTCTTTTCCCCGCCGGAAAGGCTCGTGAAGGGCCGCTCCTGCATGGCGGCGTCGATGTGCAGGCCGCCGGTCAACCGGTCGTAGGGCACCTGCATATCATAGCCGCCTCCCATCTCATAGGCGGTCTGGAGCGCCCCGTAACGGGCCATGTCCACCGCTTTCCCCTCGGCCATATCCTGCTCCAGCGCGCGCATCTCGCCGCCCATCTCCTCCAGCCAGGAAAAGGCCTGCCACAACACCTGCCGGACGGTGGTGCTTTCGTCGTAAACGGGAATCTGTTCCAAAAGGCCCAGCCGCGCCCCTTTTGCAATCGCCACCACGCCGCTCTCGTATTCCTCCCGCCCCGCCAGAATCTTCAGCAGGGTGGTCTTGCCGCAGCCGTTGGGGCCGACGATGCCGGCCCGCTCGCCCCGGGCAAGGTCAAAGGAGAGCCCCTTCAGAACATGGTGCTCTCCAAAGTATTTATGCAATTCCTGTACGCTGATTTCTGCCATAACTCCTCCTGCGGCGCGTGCGGCGCCGCGAAACGGTTATTTTTTCTTTGTCGCGGGAGGCTTGGGCGTCTTCGGCGACGCGCTCTTTTTTTCCTCCCGCGTTTCCGCCGCCTCCGGCGGCGCGACGCCCTCGTCGCTCTTCAAATGCGCCGGGGGATTTTTCGGTTTCGGCTGCTCCAGAGGCCCCATAGGCCCCGCCGCCGGAACGCGATCGGGTGAAATGACGTAATTGTAAATCTCGCGGAACACCGCCTTGACCACCACCGCCACCGGCGTGGAAATCAGCATCCCCACGGGACCCCAGATCTTGCTGCACACCAAAAGCGAAAACATCACCCACAAGGGATGGATGTTCACCGCGTTGCTCTGCACCTTGGGCGCCACCACGTTGCCCTCGATCTGCTGCACCACCAGGATAAAAATAACGATCTTGACCGTCAGGCTCACCCCGCCGGTAATCAGAGCAAAGACGCCCTCCACCGCCCCGGCGATGAGCGAACCGAAGTAAGGAATAAAGTCCATAAAGAAGGACAGCGCCGCAAACAGCGCCGCGTATTTCAGCCCGATGATGGAAAAGCCGATATAACTCACCAGCGCCATCCCCAGCGAGATCAAGACCCGGGTGCCCAGGTATTTCCAGAAATAACGGTCGGACTCCCGCAAAACGCGCCTGGCCGCGTGCTGCGCGTGCTCGGGCAGGCGCTCCACGCCGCCCCGCAGCAGCTTGGCCCCGTCCAGCATGAAATATACCGTAAGAATGAGGACGATCACCACGTTAAAAATGCTGGTGGTGGCGTTCATCATTCCCGAAAGCAGCCCCCGGAACAGATTGGTAAGATAAACGTCGCTCTTGCTCAGCGCGTCGGTGGCCCAATCGAGAACGGGCTGCGGCAGGTGCCAGGAGGCCAGAAGCGCGTTGGCCTCCTGCAGCAACCGGTCAAAATTCGAGGCGTAACGCGCCAGATCGTCTACCACGCCGGAAATCTGCGTCACGGCATAAGGAATCAGCAGCACCAGTCCCCAGGTGATGAGTCCCAACACGATGAGCACCGTGACGATCACGGCCACCGCCCGGGGAATCTTCCCCTTGAAGGTCAGCAGCTTGACCATCGGCCCCAAAAGATACGCGATAATCGCCGCCACAAAAAACAGCATGACCACGTTCCAAAAGCGCCAAATCGCGGCGATCACCGCCAAAATCAGCATCACCAACGCCAGCAATTTCGTGTTTTTCATCCTGCCGCCTCCTTACAAGCAATCCGAATCCACTTTGATTATACTATAAAATGGACTTCCGGCGCAATAGGTCCGCCCCGATCCGACCCGTTTTTCAAGAAATTTAATTTTTTTCGGCCAACCCCTTGATTTTTGATTTTATTTGTGCTATGTTTAATAAGCACGATAAATGCGGCGTTAGCTCAGCTGGATAGAGTGTTTGGCTACGAACCAAAAGGTCGGGGGTTCGAATCCCTTACGCCGTACCAAAAATCCCGATGCCCTTGGGGCATCGGGATTTTTGTTTTTTCAGACAGAAACCCCGGCCGGGCATCCCGGTTGCAAAACGCCCGCTTTTTGCCTATCCTGTAAAGAAAGCTTTAAGGCCCCGAGGAAGGTGCAGCTTTTATGTTTGATAACCAAAACACGTCCAGAAAGACGCTGAAACAGATTTTAACGCTGGACGTTCAGTCTTTTTTTCATTACGTCAGCTCCATCCCTTACGGCTATCAAGATCGCTCCGGCGCGCTGCACGTTTCCGGCGATCCTGATTTTGCCGTGCGAGACTACGCCTTTTCTTCGCCGGAACAAATCGTGGAAAACAACTGCTGCTGGTGCTGGGATCTGGCCGAACTCATCCGGCTGTATTGCTCGGAGCACGCCATCCCCTGTCAGGCTTATTTCATGGAATATCTCTCCGACGATCTGCACCAGACCCATACGCAGGTGTTCTTATATGACCACGAGACCTGGAGTGCGGCGCCCGACAACTGTCTGGGCCTTTCGTACGGAACGCCGCGTTTCAACAGCCTGAACGATTGTGTCGCATGGTTTACCGGAATGTTCACCGATTATCTCAAAGCCGTGCTGAAAGAGCGGTATGACGAACGCCGCCTCCTTGTAAAGCCATATTCCTGCATCTTTCCGGCCGGCGCTTCCGCCGAAGAATACCTGTCAAAAATTCGGCTCTAAGCGTCCGCGCTTTTGTCGTCCGTCCCTTCGGAAGAGAACGTCTTTGCGCGGCCGGACTTGGCTTTTTCTCCGTCCGGCCCCTTGTATTTTTCTTCCTTTTTTGTTATACTAAAAGCAAGAAAACAAGGAAAGGGCGTGTGCGCCATGAAAAACTGTCCCGTGAAGAATTGCCCCGCCAAGACCCGCGCCGCCGTCGCCGCCATTGTGGCCGCCGTGGTGGCTGTGGTCGCCGTCGCCGTGCTCATCCTCCATTTCTTCCCCCAGATCCTTCCCTCCCGCAAAGACGAGGTTTGACCGGCCATGCGGAGCGCTTTGCAAAAAGCCTCCGCTTTTTTTCATTTTCCTCTTTACAAATCGGAAATTATCCGTTATAATGATGGAGCATTTTCTCATAGGGGTATAGCTCAGTTGGTAGAGCAGCGGTCTCCAAAACCGCGTGCCGAGGGTTCAAGTCCTTCTGCCCCTGCCAAGAAAACGCCTGATTTCGCAAGAAATCAGGCGTTTTTCCTATCTTTTGGCGCGGTGCGCGGTTTGATGAAATCATCCTTCCGCCGCGCAGAGCGTCAAGTTGTCCAATGCGTGTGCTTTGTTTTGAATGTTTCTGTTTGGTACAGCATCAAAAGAGCATCAGGGCGCGCTGCTCGGCAAATTGGGATTTACCTATGTATCAGAATGCCTTTCATATATTGTGTTTCATTATGCGTTTTGTATACTTCCAGCTTTTCTTTTTCTGTACAACCTACCAGTATTTTGATTTCTGAATCTTTCTTCTTCAAATCAACGATACACATGATGGCATCGATCTTTTTA
>JAFZPW010000020.1 GCA_017552495.1 Clostridia bacterium
GCAAAGCCGATGGGCTCGTCCGTGTCTTTCCTGCAAACGAAATAGGCATAATTGGACGCCTGATAGCGTTTTGTCCGCTCCAGCCGATCCAAAGCCGCCTCCCGGGTGCCTGTGGGTTCCCACAGCATCATTTTTGCGATATCCGGATCGCCCCAGATGTTCCGCCAGATCGGCTCCAAATCGTCGTCTTTCGCCTTTCGTAAAACAAGACGCGGCGTAATCAACCGATTCAGGGCAGGGTTTTCGTCCCCTGCAGACGCTGCGGCGCATTTCTTCCTTTCCAGCATGCTTCGCCCCTCGCCTCCTTTGGTCGGAAAATTTCGGAGATCCCGCGCTTTCCGTTCCGCGCAGTTTTATTATATCGCTTATGGAAGAAAATTACAAGGGGCTTCGACGGTTTGTCACCCGATCCGGCGCTCCAGGCGGATCCGGTCTGCAATCATGGAGATGAACTCGCTGTTGGTGGGCTTGCCCTTGGCATTGGATACCGTATAACCGAAAAATTCGTTGAGCGTTTCCACGTCGCCCCGATCCCACGCGACCTCGATGGCGTGACGAATGGCCCGCTCTACCCGCGAGCTGGTGGTCTTGTAGCGTTTGGCTACCGTGGGATAAAGCACCTTGGTGATGGCGTTTATCACATCCATATCCTTCACAGCCATCATGATGGATTCCCGCAGATATTGATACCCCTTGATATGCGCGGGTACGCCCACGTCATGGATGATCCGCGTCACCCGCATCTCCAGTTCCAGTTCAGGCGAGGGTTTCTTTTCCGCCGCAAAATTGCCTGTAATAAAATGATAGTCCGATACCCGTTTTGCAAGATCTGTCAAGTCGCAGGGCTTCACGGTGAAATACTGTACCTGCAGCGCCATGGCCTCGGCCATCATCACGTCGCTGGAAAAAGAGGACAGTACGAAAAAGGCCGGTTGCCGGCTGAGCTCCATTTCCCGAATGGCACGGATGGCGGCGAGGCCGTCTTTCTGCGGAAGCATGGCATCGGTGATGATAACATCGGGAACGAGCCGTTGCGTTTCCCGAAGCAGCGCAAGTCCGTCCCGCACCGTTGCCGTGATCTCGATCCCCTCGTATTTGCGTAACTGCTCCTGAAGCAGCGCACAATATTCTCTGTTGTCGTCTGCGATGATCACTTTGATTTGCTGGGTTGTCATGACTTGCAGCCTCCTTTTTGTTTGTTAGGTGTGTGTATAAAATATCACATTCTTCTCCACATTACAATGCGCTTTTTTGATTTTCTGCGGAAATCGTCAGACTTTTTTCGACTTTTTTCGACAAATCCGGCCCGGTTTCCGGCGGTTTTTGAAAAAAAGTCTCCGGTTTTGGCGGAACGCTTCCGCAGTTTTAAGTCTGCGGCACAGATTATTTCTTGCCAAATGCGGGAATTGTGGTAGTATATAAGGGAAAGACAACGATGGAGGAAACAGGTGATTCGATATGCGCCAACGTAAGGACTGTCTCTCGGCAGGGTCGCAAAAAGCCTCGCCGCTGCGAAAACAATATATCGTTCGCCTGATCTGCCGGATCGTGATTTTTGCCGCCAGCGCGTTCCTTCTGATCCGGGATCCGGAACAGGCCGGTATTTTGAAAGGTTGGAATTTTTTCCGGCGGCTCTCGCCCTTTCATTTGCTTTGGCTGGTGTGGGTATTTGATATGCTATGGCAGCTCGTCCCCGTGAAAAACAGTCTGCCTCTCGGCTCGCAAAAACTGTTTCGCCTCCGCTTTCGCCCCATCAAGCAGGCCGTCAATTATCAGGCGCTGCGCCGCCACATCATCGACACGACAAAGGCGGCCTACAAGGTCTTTTTTATCTGGTTTCTTGCCATTGCCGCTTTATGCTTGCTGCGCTATTTCCGCGTGCTCACCGACGTGGCCCTGTTTCTTATCACGGTGGGATGCTATGTGTGCGACCTGATTTGCGTGCTGATCTGGTGTCCCTTCCGCCTGATTATGAAAAATCGCTGCTGCACCACCTGCCGCATTTTCAACTGGGACCATCTGATGATGTTCACTCCCATGCTGCTTTTGCGGGGCTTTTACTCCCAAAGTTTGATTTTGATGTCCATCGCCGTGTGGCTGGTGTGGGAGCTTTGCATCATGATGTATCCCGAGCGGTTTTGGGAGCAGTCCAACGAAGCGCTGACCTGCGCCAACTGTACCGACAAACTGTGCACGCAATATTGCCGCAAGCTGCGGCCTTCCGATCCCTCCCCGCAGGCATAAGATTGACGGCGCCGCCGCTTCCTGTTACAATAAACGCATGAATCCTGTTCAAAAAGCCATAGTATAAGGAGGCGTTCCATGAAAGATCCCACTCGTTATCTGGACAAACTGCCCTATTGGAAGAATCTTTCCGACGATGAACGGGCCTTTGTCCGGGACAATGCCGCTCTTCCTTCTTACCAAGCCGGAAGCATGATCTACGGCTCGTCCACCGCCTGTCTGGGGATGATTTATGTGATCCGCGGCAGCATCCGTGTCTATTTTCTCTCGGACGAGGGCCGGGAGGTGACGCTGTTCCGGCTGAGCGCCGGCGATTCCTGCGTCCTTTCTGCCGCGTGCGTCATCGAGGAGATCGGCTTTGACACGCAGATGGCCGTGGAGGAGGATTGCGACCTTCTGGTGGTGCGGCCCAACGCCTTTGCCGCGCTGGCCGAACGCAACATCTATGTGCGGTGTTATCTGTTTGAGGCGGCCACCGAACGGTTTTCGGCGGTGATGTGGGTGATGCGGGAGATCCTGTTCTCCCGGTTCGACCAGCGGCTTGCCTCTTTTTTGCTGCGGGAAAGCGCCCGTCTGGATACAGACGAGCTGCACATGACCCATGAGCAGATCGCGCAGCAGGTGAGTTCGGCCCGGGAGGTGGTGGCCCGAATGCTCAAGCGGTTTGCCGCAGAAGGATTGGTGGAAATGAGCCGCGGACAGGTGAAAATCGCAGACCGGGCCGGTCTGCGGAAGCTTTTGTGACGAAACCGGGGCGTTTCAAAAATGCGACCCGGTCACAGACAAAGCGCCGACGTCCTGCTATACTGAAGGCGAAATCAGATCCGCGACAGGAGGAATGACCATGAAAATTACGCTGAATCCCGATGAAGAGATCGTGAAAACCGTGAAAGAGGGTCTCGTCCGCACCGGAGGATATTGTCCCTGCCGGATGCAGCGGACGGAGGATACCAAATGTATGTGCAAGGAGTTCCGAGATCAGATCAAAGACCCCGATTTTGAGGGCTTCTGCCATTGTATGCTGTATTACAAATCCAAGGATTGATAAAAGAAAGGAGTACCCTTATGGCGGAAATCATTTTGACTGGCGATAATTTTGAACAAGAGGTTTTGAACGCGGACAAGCCCGTCTTGGTGGACTTCTGGGCGAGCTGGTGCGGCCCCTGCAAGATGCTGGCCCCCACCATCGCGCAGATCGCGGAGGAGCATCCCGAGATCAAGGTGGGTAAGGTCAACGTAGACGATGAAGGCCTTCTGGCGGCGCAGTTCGGCATCGCCAGCATCCCCACCGTCATCCTGTTTCGGGACGGCAAGCCTGCCGGCCGCTCCATCGGCTATGTTCCCAAAGAGAATCTGGAAGCCCTGCTCAAATAACAACCGCCGCAACAGATTGCGGCAATCATTCCAGAAGCATACAAAAGCCCGCTGGCTTTACAGCGGGCTTTTCTCTTTTCAACGATTCAAAAAGGCCGCCCAAATCCGGGCGGCCTTGCAAGTTTTGAAAAGAATCGTTACGCCAGTTTGGCGGCCAGACGCTGAGCGATGGCGTCCAGGAATTCTTCGGAATTGACGGCGTGCGCCTCGAAGCCGGGCTCCACCAGGCCCACCAGATCCTTGGTCATGATGCCGGCGTTCAGGGTGTCGAAGCAGGCCTCTTCCAGCTTCTCGCCAAACTTGACCAGCTCGGGCAGATTGTCCAGCTCGCCGCGCTTCTTGAACGCGCCGGACCAGGCAAAGATCGTGGCCATGGAGTTGGTGGAGGTCTTCTCGCCCTTCAGGTGTTTATAATAATGCTGGGTGACGGTGCCGTGAGCGGCCTCGAACTCATAGTTGCCGTCGGGAGAAACCAGCACAGAGGTCATCATGGCCAAAGAGCCGAAGGCGGTGGAAACCATGTCGCTCATCACGTCGCCGTCGTAGTTCTTGCAAGCCCAGATATAGCCGCCCTTGGAGCGGATGACACGGGCCACGGCGTCGTCGATCAGGGTGTAGAAGTAGGTCAGGCCCAGCGCCTCGAATTTCTCCTTGTAGCCCTCGCCGTTAAAGACCTCTTCAAAGACCTTCTTGAACTCGCCGTCGTAAATCTTGGCGATGGTATCCTTGGTGGAGAACCACAGATCCTGCTTGGTGTCGATGGCGTACTGGAAGCAGGAACGGGCGAAAGAGCGGATGGATTTTTCCTTGTTGTGCGCGCCCTGCCAGACGGCGGGTCCGTCCACCTTCTGCACGGTGAGGGTCTTCTCCTCGCCGGTCTCGTCGCC
>JAFZPW010000021.1 GCA_017552495.1 Clostridia bacterium
AATGAGTATCCTCAACACGGTCAAAATAAACAATAAATCCGAATCCATCTCCTACCGGAAACGGGTTCGGATTATATTGGTTTGGTGCCGGTGACCGGGATCGAACCGGTACGCCGTTTCCGGCACGGGATTTTAAGTCCCGGGCGTCTGCCAGTTCCGCCACACCGGCGAAAAACGCTTTTGAAAAGCGTTTCTTTGAGTATATCACATCCAAACCGATTTTGCAATCATCAAATGGTCACGCTGCCCAAAATCACGGGGCCCGCAGCGCCGGTGGCGGCGGGCAGGTTGCCCGGGCGGCGATGCATCGTTTCATACGCCAGCACGGCAAAGGCCACGGCCTCCTTGCTGTCGCCGGGCAGTCCTGCGTCTTCCGTCAGGCCGATCCGGCATTCGGGCAGCTCCCGCGCCAGCATCTCCCGTAAAGCAGGGTTGCGGGCGCCGCCGCCACACAGCAGCACCTCGTCCGGAAGAGCGGGCAAAAATCGCCGGAAGGCGTCCGCCGCGCTTTTTGCGGTAAAGGCCGTCAGCGTGGCCAGAATATCCTCTTTGGCGCGTCCTGCCATCTCTCCGAGATATTGCGCGCAGCGCTGGACGCCAAACAACTCCCTCCCTGTGGATTTGGGCGGTTTCCGGGAAAAATACGGCTCTTCGGCCATCCATTTTTCCACCAGCGCCCGGTCGGGTATGCCCGACAGCGCCAGTTTCCCGTCCAGATCGCAGCGCAGCGCCCCGCCTGTGAGCGCCTCGGCAGCCCGGTCCAGCAGCATATTGGCGGGACCGGTATCAAAGCCGAAGGCCGCTTCCGGCCTTCCTGCGGGCAAATACGTCACGTTTCCGATGCCGCCCAGATTCTGAACGGCGCGGGTCTTTTGCGGATGGGTGAGCAAAAGCGCGTCCACAAAGGGCACCAGCGGCGCGCCCTGCCCGCCCGCGGCCATATCCCGGGCGCGGAAATCCGACACCACCGGAATGCCCGTCCGCTGGGCGATGACGGCGGGACTGCCAAGCTGCAGCGTAGAGGGCGTCCCCATGCCGCTGCCCGGCGGGATGTGCCACACCGTCTGCCCGTGGGAGCCGATAAAATCCACCTCCTCCGGCACAAATCCCGCCGCGTAAACGGCGGAAAGCGCCGTCCGGGCAAAGATTTCGCCCAGGGAAAAGTTCAGTTGGCACAGCAGATCCACCGTCCCCGTTTCGGGGCGGAACGCCTTGAAAATCTGCTCCCGCAGCGTCTCCGACACCGGTTTGGACACAAAGGACAGGATCTTCCACTCCAGCCGGGGCGGCGCGCCCTCGATGCGCACGCAGGCGGCGTCCACACTGTCGGCGCTGGTGCCGCACATCAGCCCCACGCCGATCATTTCACGTCCTCCGCTTTTTTGCAGGTGTCTTCTTTGTCGAGGGCGGAAACCAGTTCCTCCACGATGCCCTTGCGCAGACGACCCAGCGTGCGGTGTTCCCGCCCGTTATACACGTCGTTGGTCAGCAGGGCGAAGGTCATCTCCCGCTCGGGATCCACCCACATACAGGTTCCCGTGAAGCCCGTGTGCCCGAAGGCGGCGCGGGACAGCGGGAAGGAATGGGCGTCGGTATCCAGGATCCGGAGCTGGAACAGAATGCCCCGGCGATCCCATCGGTTCATCTGGCGGAAGCGGATCATGTCCCGCACGGTTCCGGCAGGCAGGATGCCCGCACGACCCTGCAAAGCGTCCAGATAGCTCTGGCCCAGCTTTGCAACGTCCAGCGCGGTGGAAAAGACCCCGGCGTGTCCCGCCAGACCGCCGAAGAAATAACTGTTTTCATCATGCACCAGCCCGTGCATCCGCACGCCCCGGTATTTGCAGATCTCGGTGGGCGCGGTGTTTTCGGGCGCGGCGCCCCGCTCCACCCGGCGATAGCCGGTGTTCTCCAGTCCCAACGGGCGGCACACCAGCTCGTCCACGATGTCGTCCAACCGCCTGTCCAGCGCCTCTTCCATGGCAACGCCCATGAGGATCAGGCCCAGATCGGTATAAAGCACGGTCTCGCCGGTCTGGTAGGCAAAGGGCATGGTACAGATATAACGGACGGCGTCAGCCCGGTCCCGGCACCGCAGATGCAGCGGCGCCCAGCCCAAGCCGGAATTGTGCACCAGAACGTGCCGCCAGGTCACCCGGCCCGCGTCGGCGTGGCCGATGACCTCGTCGGGCTGATCCTGCAAAAGGGCGTTGGCGCTGAGGCGGATCTCCCGCTCGCCGGTGAACAGCGGGAAGCGGCGGCTCAGCGGCTCGTCCAGATCAAAGACTCCCGCCTGACACAGTTTGAGAAAGGCCGTCCCTGCAAAGAGTTTGCTCAAAGACGCCACGTCGTATTGTGTGTCGGGCCGCGCCGGCCACGGGTGGGCCGGATCGGGCGTGCCGTAGGCGGCGTTTTTTACCAAAACGCCATGATGAAAGACCGCCAGGGTGGCCGAGGGAAAGCAGCCCTGCTCCACCAGCTTGTTGATATGCTTGTCCAGAATCTCAAAATTGACCATGCGCGCCCCCTTTTACAGCGTTTTCCGCATAAACAGGTCGGTCTGCGCCGTGCCGTCGGGCAGACGCTGGGCGTCGGGGGTCTCGTGGAGCACGACGAAGCCTTTTTTCTCGTAAAGCGCCACGGCCCGGGCGTTGTCCTTGATGGCCTTGAGCTCCACGTAGGACAGCCCCTTTTGCCGGGCGGCCCCGATGAGCTCGTCCATCATGGCCGAGCCAAGACCGAGCCCCCAGTATTTCCGCAGAAGGGAGATGCCGATCTCGCCCCGGTGGGCGTTTCGTCTGTTTTCGCCGATGGCCAGGTGGCACATTCCGGCGATCTTTCCCTCCACCTCGCAGAGGATCATCAGCTTTTTCGGCGAGGCGTTCATCCCCGCGATCCAGTTTTCCTCCTGCTGTGCGGTGACGACCGCCTCATCTGCTCCCTTGGTGAGAAAATCGGTCTCGCCGCAGACGGTTTGAAACACCGCCGCCAGTTCCCCGGCGTCCCGCTGCAGCTCGGGCGAGCGCAAAAGCGCCTGCCGGCCGTCCTTCAGCCGGATGGTTTTCGGTACAAAATACATTGGAATCCTCCTTTATTTATCCTCACTTTGCCGTTCTTCGGCTTCGTTTCGCTTCACCATGTGGATATGCTCTTCCCAGACGCCGTTGATTTGCAGATAGGCGGGCGACCGCCCCTCCTCCCGAAAGCCGCAGGCCCGCGCCAGGGCCAGCGACGCCTGATTGCGGGGCATGACGCTGGCCTCGACGCGGTGCAGCCCCAGTCCGTGAAAGGCAAAGTCCACAACGGCGTTCACCGCCTCGCTGCCATAGCCCTGCCGCAGCAGCGCGCCGTCGGTCTTATACGCGATAAAGCAGGAGCGGAACGCGCCAAAAACGATGTTGTTGAGCGCCACGCAGCCGATGGCGGTGTCGGGCTCGTCCTTGCGGAACATCCAAAAGCGCACGCCCTCGCCCCGCCTGGCGGCGGCCCGGTCCGCCCGCTGCATCCGCCGCTGGGCGGAAAGCGTGAGAAACGCCGGGTCGTAAAGCGGCTCCACCGCCTGCAGCCGCTGGGCGTTGCGGCGGTAAAACGCCAGCGCGGCCCTTGCCAGCGCAGGAGCGGCGGGACGTAAAAGCATCCGCCGGGTTTCCAACACCGGCATGGTTCTCATAACAGCGCCCCCTTTTTGGTCTGCTGATAACATAATTTTTTCAAAAAAGAAACCGGTTTGAGCAAAAAAGCGGCGGAGGCCCGCCACTTTCGCTATGCTCACGCCACGGGCTCGATGCCGTGCTCATATTGCAGCATATAGAGCTTATAATACATGCCGCCCTTTGCCAAAAGCGCCTGGTGAGTGCCCTCTTCCCGGATCTCTCCCTTGTGCATGACGATGATCTTGTCGGCGTTCTGGATGGTGGACAGACGATGCGCCACGATGATGGTGGTGCGGCCCTCCATCAGTTTGCCCAGCGCGTCCTGGATCAGCGCCTCGGTCTCGGTGTCGATGTTGGCGGTGGCCTCGTCCAGGATCAGCACCGAGGGCTTGAAGGCCAGCGTGCGGGCAAAGGACAAGAGCTGCCGCTGTCCCGCGGAAAAGGCCGCGCCCCGCTCGATGACCTTGTGATCGTAGCCGTCCTCCAGCCGGGAAATGAAAGGATCGGCGTTGACGTATTTCGCCGCCGCCACAATATCCCCATCGGTAATGTCCTGCTCGCTGAGGCGGATATTGCTCTTGACATCGCCGGTAAAAAGAAACACGTCCTGCAGCATCTGGCCGATGTTGCGGCGCAGATCGTCGATGCGGATCTTGCGGATGTCCACCCCGTCGATGAGGATCCGGCCCTTCTGAATATCATAATAACGGCAGATGAGGCTTTGGATGGTGGTCTTGCCCGCGCCGGTGGCGCCGACAAAGGCCACCCGCTGGCCGGGCAGAACCTCAAAGGACACGTCCCGCAGCACCCATTCCTCGTCCCGGTAGGCAAACCAGACATTTTGGAACTGGATATGTCCCCGGAAACTGTCCATGGAAACGGCTTCGGGATCGTCCTGAATGGCGGGAACGGTATCCAGCAGCCAGAAGATCCGCTCGGCGGCCGCCGCGGCGCTCTGCACCACGTTAAAGTTCTCCGCCAGCTCCTGAATGGGGTCGAAGAAGCGGGTCATATACCGCTGGAACGCCAGAAGCGTACCGGCGGTGATGACGCCCGTCACCACCAGATTGCCGCCGTAAGCCAGCAAAATGCCGATGGACACCAGATTGAGCAGATAAGAGGTAGGACTGTAAGCCGCGTGACACATGAGCTGCCGGATGTGGGCTTTGCGAAGCTCCTCGCTCTGATTTTCAAACGCCTCCATGGTGGGCTTTTCCGCCGTGAAGATCTGCACCACCTTCATGCCGGAAACGTGCTCGGAAACAAAGGCGTTGAGTTCGGAGATGCGGGCGCGGATGGCGCGGTAGAGCTTGCGCGTCACCTTGGTAAAGAGGAAGGTGAACACCACGATAAAGGGGATGACGGTGAAGATCGCAAGCGAAAGCTGCACATGCCGCTGCAGCATGGAGATCATCACGCCCACCAGCACAAAAGCCGAACTGACGGTGTTGACGATCACGGAGGTAAAAAACTCATTTACCGTCTCGCAGTCGTTGGTGACGCGGGTCACCAGACGGCCGATGGGATTGTCGTTGAAAAAGCCCACATGCAGGCGGGTGAGGTGGCGGAAGATGTCGGTACGCATATTATAGATGATCTTTTGCCCCACGGTGGCCAGAATCGACACCTGCAGATAGGTGAGCAGCATGATGGCCGCCGAAACGACGAAATACTGCGCGCCCATCAAAATCACGCCCCGCAAATCCTCGGCCCGCATCTGCTTCAGGGCCGAAAGCGAAACGCCCTGCGTGGAAACATCCACATATTTTCCCACATACTGATCGGTGGCGCGCTCCAAAATGGCGGGCTGTAAAAGCTCCAGCCGCACCACCGCCAGCACCAGCGCCAGCACCAGCGCAAACCACCAGAGAAAGGGCTTGCCATAGCGGAGGATGCGCCGCACCGTATGGCGGTTGACGGTGGCGTTGTCCTGCTTTTTCACGCTCATAACGCATACTCCTCCCGTTTCATTTTTTCCAGAAGCTGACGGTGATACATATCGGCATAGATGCCGTTTTGCGCCAGAAGCTGCTCATGGTCGCCCCGCTCGGCGATCTTCCCCTCATCGATGACGAGGATCTCGTCGGCCCCCTGCAGGGTGGAAATGCGGTGGGCGATGATGATGTTGGTCTTGCCCGCCCGCGTTTCCCGGAGATGGCGCAGGATCCGTTCCTCGGTGTCGGTGTCCACCGCCGAGACCGCGTCGTCCAGAATCAGAATCTCGGGGTCGAGGAGCAGCGCCCGGGCGATGGCGATGCGCT
>JAFZPW010000022.1 GCA_017552495.1 Clostridia bacterium
CGGAGCAGCTCCGCGCGTTCACGCGCGTCTTCATCGTCGCCTGCGGCTCGTCCTATCACGTCGGGATGCTCGGCAAGTACACGCTGGAGCATCTGACGCGGCGGAACGTCGAGGTGCAGCTTGCCTCCGAGTTCCGTTACGCCGATCCCATCATCGACGGCAAGACGCTCGTCATCTTCATCAGCCAGTCCGGCGAGACGCTGGACACGATGGAGGCGCTCAAGGAGGCGAAGAAACGCGGGGCGTACGTCCTTTCCATCGTGAACGTGGTGGGCTCGTCCATCGCGCGCGAGTCGGACGACGTGCTGTATACCTATGCGGGGCCCGAGATCGCGGTCGCCACGACGAAGGCGTATTCCACCCAGCTCGCCGTGCTCGACATGCTGGGCCTTGCCTTCGGCGAGGCGCTGGGCACCGTGGAGCCCGCCGAATACCGGACGGTGGTCTCGGAACTTGCCAAACTGCCGGAAAAGCTGGAGACCGTGCTGGCGCGCTGCGAGGATATCCAGCGCTACGCCGCCGAATATTTCAATCATAATTCCATTTTCTTTATCGGGCGCAATCTGGATTACGCCCTGGGGCTGGAGGGCTCGCTCAAGCTGAAGGAGATTTCCTACATCCACTCCGAGGCCTATGCCTCCGGCGAACTCAAGCACGGCACCATCTCGCTTATTGAGGACGGCACGCTGGTGGTGGCGCTGGGCACCTATGACGCTCTGTTCGACAAGGCCATGAGCAACATCATTGAGGTCAAGGCCCGGGGAGCCGATGTGCTGGCCCTGACCACCGAGAGCCGCCGCGCCGCCATGGAGAAGGTCGCCTCGGGCGTGCTCACCGTTCCCGACGCCGCGCCCATGCTGCTGCCCAGCCTGGGAGTGGTGCCGCTGCAACTCTTCGCTTATTATATGGCGCTGCAGCGGGGCTGCGACGTGGATAAGCCGCGGAATCTGGCAAAGAGCGTCACAGTGGAGTAAACCGAAGCGCCCGGGCTGTGTCCGGGCGCTTTTGAACGGAGGAACGACCATGAAACAGACCCACGTTTCCGCGCTTCCAGCCGATCTGCCCGCTGCGCTTCGCTCTCTGCTGGACGGAGCGGAGCTGTTTGACAGCAGCAGTTCGCCCGCTGCGCGGGTGTGGCATATTTCGGGAAAGGAAGACTGTTATCTCAAGCGAGCCGGGCCGGGGGCGCTGGCGCGGGAAGCGGAGATGACCCGCTGGATGCACCGAAAGGGCATGGCGGCGGAGGTGCTGCACTATTTCTCCGGCGAAAGCGATTGGCTGGTGACCGGCGCGCTTTCGGGAAAGGATGGCATCGCGGGGGAATATCGAAGCGATCCTCGGCGGCTGTGCCTGCGGATGGCGGAGTTGATGCGGGAACTTCATCAGTCGGAGACGGCGGGTTGCCCCATCCAGAACCGGACGGGAGAATATCTGGAAACCGTTTGGCGGGGGATCGGCCAGGGCGTGTGGAAGCCTTCGCTTACGGTGGCCGGCCGCTTTCCCTGGAAAAACCGGGAGGAGGCCGCGGACGCCGTCCGGGAATATGGCACACATCTTGCCCGGAACACGCTGATCCACGGGGATTTTTGTCTGCCAAACGTGATTTTGAACGGATGGCGGTTTTCCGGTTATATTGATTTGGATAGCGGCGGCGTGGGCGACCGGCATATCGACTTGTATTGGATGATGTGGTCGCTGACCTTCAATTTGAAAGACGGTGGATGGGCCGACATGTTTCTGGACGCCTACGGGAAAGAAAACGTGGAGCCGGAACTCCTGCGGGCCGTGGCCGCCTGCGAATGCTTTGGATAAAGAAAGCCCCCCGGCATGGCCGGGGGGCTTTTGCCTGTTCTGATTACGCGTCGAAGGCGCCAAGGGTGACGATGCCGAAAATGGCCACGACGATGGCGAGATAGTGTTTCCAGCTCAGCTTTTCCCGGAGGAAGATCCGGCTCCACAAGACCGAAACGGCGCAATAGGCCGAGATCATGGCGGCGGCGGGCGCGGGATTGGCCGCGATGGCGAAAATGTAGGCGAACTGGCCGGCGGTTTCGAAGCAGGCGCCGATGAACTTGGGCCCTTCGGCCTTGACGGTGAGCTTGTCCTTGCGGATGATTACGGCAATGACAAAGCAGATCACGGCGGCCAGCAGGAAGGTGAGCTCATAGGCCACGTTGGCCATGGAGGCCGCCGTTTCGCTCATGGCCTCCAGCGTTTGCTCCATCAACGCGGGGGCGGCGTTGGCGCCCACAGCCTTCACGGCCATTTCTTCGGCCATTTTATTCATTACCAGACCGTCGGCAAAGGTGCCTGCCGCGTCCAGGATGCAGTACAGCACGGGAAGCGCCAGCGCCCAGAAACTCTTGGCGTATTTATGATTGGACTTTGCCTGGCGCATGGCGCGCAGCTCCTCGTCCTCATGGCTTTCCACAAAGGCCAGAGAAACCACGCCCACGGCCACCAGACCGATGCCCACATACTGCATGGGCACCAGCCGCTCGCCCACTAAAATATACAGCAGAGCCGCCAGCGCGCCCGAACTGTTGCAGATGGGAGAGGAGATGGAAAGCTCGATATAGCGCAAACCCAGATAGCCCAGCGCCATCGAGCCGATATACAGCAGAGAAACGGGAAGATAGGTCCACATCACATGGAGGGAAAACTCCACACCGCCCACAAAGACCTCGTAAGCCGCGTGTAGGCCCATCACCAGACCCACCATGATGACCATTTTCAAATGGCTGTTTTTATCCTTTGGATCGACACAGCCGATCTTGGAGAACAGATCCGAGCCGCTCCAGCACAGCAGGGCGGCAAGCGCAAGCCAAAACCACATAACAAAATACCAACTTTCTTTTTTATCGTTTCAGTTTTTTCGGGACGATGAAAAAAGAAAGCGGAGGCGGGCGTCGCAAAGGGCGGATGGGTGTGTTTTTACGAAACATAAAAAACACTCCGAATCATTCGTTTATTTTATAGCCGCAAAAACGGATGGCGGCCTTGGCCAGTTCGGCGGTGGGATCGACAAAGGGCCCCTGAAGCGCCAGTTCCTGCGCCACTATGGGCAATTCCGTGCAGCCCAGAATAAAATAATCTGCGCCCTTTGCCCGTTCTTCCTGCAGCAGGGCTTCCATGGGCCGGCGAACGGTTTCCAACGGTTTGCCGCCCTTGACGCAATCGTAAATGGCATACATCAAGACATCCCGCTGCCCCTCGTCGGGCAGGATGCAGGAAACGCCCCGCTTGGAGAGAGCTTCTTCATACAGACCGGTGGCCAGTGTGGCCCGGGTGGCCAAAACGCAGGCCATTTCACCGGGATGCGCTTGGGCGCAAACGTTGGCTGTTTCGTCCAGCATGCTGATAAAGGGGAC
>JAFZPW010000023.1 GCA_017552495.1 Clostridia bacterium
CAGCCGCCAGCTGTGGTGGGGCCACCGCATCCCCGCCTGGTACTGCGAGGAATGCGGGAAGACCATCGTGGGCCGGGAAGACCCGACGGAATGCACCTGCGGCTGCAAAAAGCTCACCCAGGACGAGGACGTGCTGGACACCTGGTTTTCTTCGGCCTTGTGGCCCTTCTCCACGCTGGGTTGGCCCGACAAGACTCCCGAACTGGATTATTTTTATCCTACCTCGGTAATGGTCACGGGCTATGACATCATTTTCTTCTGGGTGGCCCGCATGATCTTCTCCGGTATGGAGCAGATGAAGCGGATCCCCTTCAAGGATGTGTTCATCCACGGCATCGTCCGGGATGACAAAGGCCGCAAGATGTCCAAGTCCCTGGGCAACGGCATCGACCCGCTGGAGGTCATCGACCAGTACGGCGCCGACGCCCTGCGCTTTACGCTGACCACCGGCGTGGCCCCCGGCAACGATACCCGTTTCTATCACGAGCGGGCCGAGGCCAACCGCAATTTCTGCAACAAGATCTGGAATGCCTCCCGCTTTTTGATGATGAATCTGGAGATCGACGATTTCACCCTGCCCGAAACGCTGGATCTGGAGGACAAGTGGATCCTCACCAAGTACAACACCCTGGTGAAGGAAGTCACCGAGAATCTGGACCGCTATGAACTGGGCATCGCCGCGGACAAGCTTTACAGCTTCATCTGGGATAATTTCTGCGATTGGTATATCGAATTGTGCAAAACCCGCCTCACCGGCGAGGACAAGGAAGCCTCCGTCCGCGCCCAGAAAGTGCTGGGACACATTCTTTCGGGCACCATGCAGCTTTTGCATCCCTTCATGCCCTTCATCACCGAGGAGATCTGGCAGGCGCTGCCGCACGAGGGGCCGTCGATCATGGTGTCCCGCTGGCCCGAGGCCGACGATCGCTTGGTCTTCCCCGCCGAGACCGCCGAAATGGAGGAGATCATGGCGGCCATCCGCGTCGTCCGCAACCGCCGCTCCGAGATGAACGTGCCTCCCTCCAAGAAGGCGGCGCTCATCATTACCACGGAAAAGCCCGATCTGTTCGCCGACGCCGGGCCCTTCCTCAAGCGGTTGGCGTGGGCCTCTGCCGTCACTGTGGGCACGGAGGCGCCCGCCGACGCCTCCAAGATGGTGTCTTGCGTCACCCAGGCGGCGCGGATCTATATGCCCCTTGCCGACCTGGTGGATTTTGACAAGGAGCGGGAGCGCCTGCAAAAGGAACTGGACAACGCCCGGAACATGGTCAAGCGCACCGAGGGCAAGCTGCAGAATGAGAGCTTTGTTTCCCGTGCCCCGGAAGCCGTGGTCAACGCCGAGAAAGAGAAACTGGAAAAATACCGGGAACTGGCCGCCAAGCTGCAGGAAAGCTTGAACGCCCTGCAATAAAAAAGCCATGACATACGAACAGGCGCTGGATTATATCCACACCCGCATTCACCGGGGCACCCGCCAGGGAATGCCCCGGATGCGGCTGTTGATGGAAAAACTGGGGGATCCCCAGAAGCGGCTGAAGATCATCCATGTGGCGGGCTCCAACGGAAAAGGAAGCACCTGCACCATGCTGGAGAGCGTGCTGCGGCAGGCGGGATACCGCACGGGGCTGTTTGTCTCGCCCTTTGTCTTTGATTTCCGTGAACGCATCCAGCTTTGCGGCGAGCTGGTGGACAGGCAATTGATGGCCGACACGCTGGAAACCATGCTGCCCGTCTTCGAGGAGATGAAGGCGCTGGATCAGGAATGCACCGAATTTGAAACCCTCACCGCGTTGGCTTTCGTCCTCTTTGCCCGGGCGGAGGTGGATGTGGCTGTGATCGAGGTGGGCATCGGCGGTCTGCTGGACTGCACCAACGTCATCGATCCGCCGGTGCTGGCGGTCATTGGCGCCATCTCGCTGGAGCACACCGAGATTTTGGGAAACACGATCCCCGAGATCGCATCCCAAAAGTGCGGCATCATCAAGCGGGGCAGCCGGGTGGCGGCCTATTGCGGACTCCATCCCGAGGCTCGCGCCGTTCTGGAAGCGACCTGTGCATCCATGGGCATCACGCCGCGCCTTGCCGACCCGGCGGCGCTGGAGGTACTTTCCGAGCGCGACCGGGGCTCTTGCTTCCGCTATGCGGGAGCGGAATATTTTGTTCCGCTGGCGGGGAAGCATCAGATCTATAATGCCCTCACCGTCCTTTCCGCGGTGGAGGAGCTGCGGGCGGCGGGCTTTGACCTGCCGGAGGAGGCGGTGCAAAAGGGCCTTGCGGCCACCCGCTTTGTGGGCCGCCTGCAGATCGTGCGGGACCGGCCAAAATGTCTGTTGGACGGCGCCCATAACCCCGGCAAAATCAAGGCGCTGGCGGAGGCGCTGGACGAACTGTATCCGGGAAAGACCCTGATCTGCGTCATGGGCATCATGCAGCGAAAGGACTATCACGCCGCCATCCCGCCCATGGCAAGCAGGAGCCGCGTGTTTATCGCCGTCCCCGCCGAAAATTTTTCCGGCGGCACCCTCCCGCCGGAGGAAACGGCGCACATCGCAGCCCGTTTCTGCGGGGATGTGCGACTGGCGCCCTCCGCCCGGGAGGGGGCGCGTCTGGCTCTGCGTCTGGCCACGGAAAACGACGTGATCGTGGCCTGCGGTTCCATGTATCTGCTGGGCGACGCGAAAAAGGGCTTTGTTCTTGACTAGCGTTGTGATTTCCGGTATCATAATTGTATGATATTGGAAAGGAAGTGGGCGTATGCCGGCGTTTTTGAAATGGAGCGGGATCTGCGGCATGAAGCTTTGATCAATCGCTTCATGCCGGATGGACGTGTCAAAAAACGATTTCATCAAGGAGGATGGTTATGATCGTTCAGGACAACGTGTTGAAAGCGTATCTGCAGAACGTCTATTTTGTCACTGGGACCCCCTGCGGCGGCAAGACCACCGTATCCCGCGCACTGGGGGAAAAGCATCAGATCCCCGTGCTCGACGGCGACGAGCGGTTTTCCCGTTACCGGCAAATGTCGGATCCCCGGTATCAGCCGTCCATCAACCGCGTCTTCCGAAACGCGGACGAGTTTTTCGGCCGTACCGCGGAGGAATATCGAAGCTGGCTTTCGGACAACAGCCGGGAAGTGCTGGATTTCATTTTGCTGGATCTGATCCGCCTTTCCCAGCACGGCCCCGTTTTGTGCGACTGCCATCTTACGCTGGAGCAGGCGCGGGCGATTACCGAGCCCTCCCGCATCGTATTTTTGCTGCGGGATCCCCACGATCTGGTGGACGATTATTGCAGCCGCCCCGATCATCAGGATTTCAGCAGTTACATTCACAGCGCCACTGATTTTGAAAAGGCAAAGGCCCTCTGCAATGAAACGCTTCGAACCCTCAACGAGCCGTTCTACGCGGATGTTCGAAAAAGCGGGTATTTTTGGATAGATCGCGCCGACGGCAAGAGCGTGGACGAAGTGGTTTCGCTGGTGGAGCGGCACTTTGGCCTGATTCGCTGATGCATTCGCATCCCGAAAAGGCATCGCTTTTTCGGGATGTGTATTTTTATCTCCGCAGCCTGTCAGCAGGCGGGACGACGGCGGAGCGCCGTTACGCTATGTGGAGGAGCGGGGAAACGTGACCTTTGCCCAGCAGATGGGCAGCGTCTATTTGTTTTCCGACGGGGAGCGGCGGCTGGCTGTCGGATCGGAGATTTATTGGGTCAGTTTTACCGTCTGGACGCTGCCCCTGGAATGAAAAAGGCTGTTTGCCGCGTTCAAACGACAAAAAGTGCAGTTTCTCTTAGATATAATATGACCGTGGACAAGCGTCCACGGTCTTTTTTTACGCAAGGAGGCAACAGGATGCAATTGCAATATGAGTTGCGGGAGGGCCGCCTGACGGCGCACGTTTCGGGCGAACTGGGCCATCCAGAGGCCATCGAGTTAATGGCGAGACTGAGCCGGATGATCGAGGACCATCTGCCCGGCGAGATGGAACTGGAACTTTCCGGGCTGGAGTTTATGGACAGCTCGGGCATCGCCGTAGTGCTGCAAGCGGCACGAAAATGCGCCGCCTGCGGCTGCCGGTTTTGGGTGGAGGGCACACCGGCACAGGCAAAAAAGGTGCTCACCGCCGCCGGGATCCACCGGCTTACCCACATCCGATAGGAGGAAACCAGCATGAAAAAAGGAGAAAAACGAAACGAGATGACCATGCGGTTTCTCAGCCGCAGCGCCAACGAAGCCTTCGCCCGGACGGCGGCGGCCGCTTTTATCGCGCAGATGGATCCTACGGTGGAACAGATCTATGACATCAAAACGGCGGTGTCCGAGGCAGTGACAAACGCCATTGTTCACGGCTACCGGGATACGTTGGGCGTGGTGACCATGACAGTGCGGCTCTTTGAGACCGGACTGGCCGAGATCGTCATCCGGGACAAGGGCTGCGGCATCGAGGACGTACATAAGGCACGGGAGCCCATGTTCACCACCGGCGGGGCAGAGCGCTCGGGCATGGGCTTTACCATCATGGAAAGCTTCATGGATGGACTGACGGTGCGCTCTCGCCCGGGAAAGGGCACCACCGTCATCATGCGGAAACTGCTGGATGTAAAGCAGCAGGCGTGACCAGGGCGCTTTTATGCCGTATTGCGGCGGCCCAGCGTGGCGACGGGGCCGAAATGGAGCGGCTTTTGACGGAAAACGCGCCGCTGATCCGCAGCGTGGCGCGGCGGTTTTTCGGCTGCGGCGCCGAGGACGAGGAGATTTTGCAGTTGGGAAGCATCGGATTTTTCAAAGCCGTGCGGGATTTTGACACCCATCGGCAGACCGAACTTTCCACCTATGCCGTCCCGC
>JAFZPW010000024.1 GCA_017552495.1 Clostridia bacterium
TCGCCGAAGCCCGGCGCCTTGACAGCCACACAGGTAAAGGTGCCGCGCAGCTTGTTGACGATGAGGGTGGACAGGGCCTCGCCCTCCACATCCTCGGCAATGATGACCAGCTTCTTGCCGGACTTGACGATGGTCTCCAGCAGAGGCAGGATCTCCTGGATGTTGGAGATCTTCTTATCGGTGATGAGGATGTAGGCGTCGTCGATGACGGCTTCCATCTTCTCGGTATCGGTAATCATATAGGGGGTGATGTAGCCGCGGTCAAACTGCATACCCTCCACGACCTCGGAATAGGTCTCGGCGGTTTTGGACTCTTCCACGGTAATCACGCCGTCGGCAGTGACCTTTTCCATGGCCTCGGCAATCAGCTTGCCGATGGTTTCATCGCCGGAAGAAATGGTGGCCACGCGAGCGATATCGTCGGAGCCGTTGATCTTCTGGCTGTTCTTCTTGATCTCTTCCACAGCCACGGCCACAGCCTTGGCAATGCCCTTTTTCACCACCATGGGGTTGGCGCCCGCGGTGACGTTCTTCAGGCCCTCGCGGACGAAAGCCTGCGCCAGCAGCGTAGCGGTGGTGGTGCCGTCGCCGGCGATGTCGTTGGTCTTGGTGGCGACCTCCTTCACCAGCTGGGCGCCCATGTTCTCAAAAGCGTCGTCCAGCTCGATATCCCGGGCGATGGTCACGCCGTCGTTGGTGATGAGGGGCGCGCCGTATTTCTTGTCAAGCACCACGTTGCGACCCTTGGGGCCCATGGTGACCTTGACGGTATTGGCCAGTTGATTGACGCCGCGCTCCAGCGCACGGCGGGCTTCTTCGCCGTAAAGAATTTCTTTGGACATGATAACTTACCTCCGGTTTTGTTGAATGATGTACTTATTTCACAATGGCCAGAATGTCGCTCTGCTTGACGATGGTATATTCCACGCCCTCCATCTTGACCTCGGTGCCGCTGTATTTGCTGGTGATGACGTGATCCCCCACCTTGACTTCCATCTTGACGGGATGTTCGCCGTCCTTGATGCCGGGGCCAACGGCCACAACCTCGGCCACCTGGGGCTTTTCCTTGGCCGATCCGGTCAGGATAATGCCGCTGGCGGTGGTTTCCTCCGCCTCAACCATCTTTACCACAACTCTGTCCTGCAAAGGCATCAGTTTCATATTCGCAAACCTCTTTTCTGTTTTTTTAGCACTCAATTTGAACGAGTGCTAACACTTTGTCTCTATCATACCATGATTTACCGGAATTTCAACCCCTTTTGGGAAGAAATTGGACAAAAATTTTAAAAAAAATTTGTGAACGCTCGACAATTGCCGTTCAATTCTGCCAGAAAGGGTGCTGGTTTTTCCGTTTCAATACCGATAGATCCGTTTGACTCGTTTGGTGAGCAGGCACATGGGATAGCTGAGATTCTGTCCGGTGAACGTTTGCAGCCGCGCCAGAGGCAACAGCGTCCCGCCGAGGGTGTGGCCAAAGATGGTGGCCGTGTCGCCAATGGCCGCACCGGGAATGTCCGTGACATCTACCATGGTCTGATCCATGGAGGTCGCCAGATAGGGCGCGGGCTTTTCCCGGATGAGCAGATATCCGCTCCCCTGTCCCATGGGGCGAAACAGTCCGTCGGCATAGCCCACGTCCACGGTGGCGATGATCCGGTCGGTCTGCGCCGTATAATGATTGCAATAGCCGCAGCTCTCGCCCGCGGGCAGACGGTGGACGTTGGTAACAAAGGCCCGCCACGAGATCCCCTCTTCCACGCCCAGCCAGTTGGTGCCGTCATCCATGGAATCATAGCCCATATACAGGCTGCCGGGGCGCACATGGGTGGAGATGGCGTCTTCCCGGAACCAGGAGGTGGCTCCAGTGTTGCAACAATGGATATACCGGGGCGCAAAGCCCGCCGAACGTACTTGCTCCACCGCCCGGACAAAGGCGGCATAAGCTGCCGGCGTCTGGGGATCGCCGGTATAGGTGGCGTTGACAAAATGCGTAAAGACGCCTGCCGCCTCCACATGGGGCAGGACTTTCAAAAGGGCAAGGAATTCCTCCAGCGGCGCGCCGGGGCGGACGCCAACGCGGTTCATGCCGGTGTCGATCTTGATCTGCACCATGGCCTTTACGCCCTGCGCCGCGGCGGCCCGCTCGACCGCAAGGGCGTTTTCCCGGCAAAACACCGGCAGCATCAGGCGATTTTCCACCGCATAAGGCACAGCGTGCTCCGGCGCGGGACCCAGAAGCATAATATCGGGCGACGAAAAACCCGCATCCCGCAGTGCCAGCCCCTCGCAGGTCTGAGCCACAGCCAGCACCTTCGCCCCCATATGATGCACCGCAAAATCTGCCAGCGCCGCAAGGCCGATGCCGTAACCGTCGGCCTTCATCACGGGGATGATCTCCCGTTTTCCGGCGGCGGCCCGCACCTTGTGCCAGTTCTCCTTCATTTTTCCGAAATCCACTTCCAGATACGAATGATACGGTCCGATCTCCATACAGCGTCTCCTTTCCGGTGTTTTGCTTCTCTTTCAAGATTACTCCGTTTTTTTCATTTTTTCAACATATATAAAAAAATGGAAAAAAGCGGGGATTAGGGGTTGAATCGGCGAAAGAAAAAGACTATAATAAATTGTCAAGCAAACCTCCTTGAAAGGAAGGAACGGAAGGATGTATCAGGAAGCACTTCGCCCCGCCTGGGCCGAAATTGATCTTCGCAATTTTGACTACAATGTGAAAAGCATTATTCAAAAAGTCGGAAAAGACCGCCAGATCATCGGCGTCATCAAGGCCGACGCCTACGGTCACGGCGCCATAGCGTGCGCGCAGGTTCTGCGGGACAACGGATGCAGAATCTTTGCCATCGCCACGCTGCATGAAGCCATCGCCCTGCGGGAGGCCGGGGCAAAGGAAGAGATCATCTGCCTCGGTCTGACTCCCGATCTGTACGCCGACACCGTGGTGAAATACCAGATCACCGCCGTCACCTGCTCGGAACAAAACGCCTGCGCCATCTCCCGCGAGGCTGTGCGCCAAGGGAAACAGGCCTCCGTCCTCATCGCGGTGGACACCGGCATGGGCCGCATCGGTTATCAGGCCGAAGAGGTGGATCGGGCCGCGAAGGAGATCACCGCCATGGAACAAATGCCCAATCTCACCGTCAAGGGCATGTTCTCTCATATGAGCTCCGCCGACTGCATCGACAAGGCCTATGCCATGTTCCAGGCCAATCGCTACAAGGCCTTCTATGAGGGCGTTGCCGCCCGGGGCGTCAAGCTGCCCTTCCGCACGTTTGCCAACTCGGCCTCTATCATGGAAATCCCTGATGTTTATTACGACGCCGTCCGTCCGGGCATCATCCTGTACGGCTGCTATCCCTCCGACGAGATGCGGCGGGAAGAACTGGACATTCGCCCCGTGATGAGCGTCAAGGCCAGCATCGTTCATCTTAAGGATGTGCCCGCCGGCTTTTCCGTGGGCTACGGCCGCAAATACATTTCCCAAAGGCCCGCCAAAATCGCCACCATCGCGCTGGGCTATGCCGACGGCTATCCCCGCCCCTATTCGTCTCAGGCAAAGGTCATCGTCAACGGCGTCCTCTGCCCCATCGCGGGTAACATCTGCATGGATCAGTGCATGATCGACGTGACCGCCGCGCCCGACGTGAAACTGGGGGACGAGGTCATCGTCATGGGCTCCGACGGCAAATTAAGCGTCACCGCCGACGATATCGCCCGCGCCACCGGCACCATCAACTACGAGATCACCTGCGCCTTCGGCCAGCGGCTGCCCAAGGTTTTTATCAGGTAGGCGAAAGTTACCCATACAAGTCAAACTCCGTCGGCTGCGTTTTGCGATTCCCATTCTCTCCCATTCTCAGTATTATGATTCGCTTTTCTGTAACGCATGCTTGAAAATCGGCGCATGATCGGATGCGCTCACCGTGTCACGGCATCCATGCCGCTACCTTAACGCCATATTCCGGAAGCGATAAAACGCCGCCCGCTTCAGAGAACGCTCTGAAGACACCCACCGCCATGAAGTCCATGCTTTATGGCAGGCCGATGCCTGGAAGGAGTTCTTTGTACATTCCGCTCCTTCGGTTTCCCGAAGGAGCGTTTTGTTTGAATCTGCATCTGTCTGTTGAAACGCTCTGCTCCGCTCAGGTCAAAGCACTTGCTGGTGCTGCATCTGATTCAAAACCGTTTCAACGACAAGATACCCAAGAAAAAGATAGAAGGTGGATATTGAAATGGATCGGACGTTTATTATCGAAACAATTAAAACCACACCGCTGATTACAAACGGCATATCGCTTGCCGCAGGGTTGATGCTCTGGTGTCTGCTGCGCAGAGACCGACGCCGAAATGCGTGCTGCGGCAACAAGATTTCGGAATAAAGCCATGCTTAAAGAACTGTTTCACTTTATTGCGGCGATCTTTACCGGGCAGTTTGATGCCATATTTTCTGTCAGCGCATGCACGTATGCCTCTCTGATCGGTATCCTGCTTTTTTGCGTCAGCTATCTGACGCATTCCAAACGGCACAAAAGCCGCCGGAATACCGCCAGAAGAGCCGATGACGAAAGGAGCTCTGAATAATATGGAAACGCTGGCCTCCGTATGTTTTGTACTCCTTTATTTCACAATGGGGCTCTATTTCATCGAAGTAATGCTGCTGACGCTGTTCCCAAAAATCGAATTGTGTCAGGACATCCCGTACACGAAGCATTCGAAAATTACTTTTTTTATCGTTATCCCCTGTCTGAACGAAGAAGGGGTCATAGGAAAAACCGTAAAACGGATGCTTGATCTGGACGTGCCGGGCGTCCGGCTGATTGTTATCGACGATCATTCTTCCGACGGCACAATTGCGGCGCTGGAGGCGGTAGCGTGTGCGGTACATATCAATGCCGACACGATCAATCTCGACGCATATCGCGGAGAACGGCTGATTCTGCTGAAACGGCGTTTGCCTGAAGCGCAAAAAGGAAAAGGCGCAGCCTTAAACAACGCCTATTCCCTGATAAGCAGAATTATCTCCTCGGAAGACCTTGATCCGAACAAATGCGTCGTAAGCGTCTTTGACGCAGATGTGCAAATCAATGCCAGAATGCTGGAACGCGTGGCTGTAATCATGTCAAACAGGCCGGAGATCGGCATGGTGCAAAGTCGGGTCCGTATCGATGCTCATACGCGAAATTTCTTTCTGGCCAGAATGCAAGATTTTGAATTTTTTATTCAGATCAACCGTCAGCAGAATATGCGTGAATACATGAGCACAGTCGCAGCCGCAGGAAACGGCCAGTTCAATAGGTTTTCCGCAATAGACCCGCATCTTCCGTGGACAGCCTGCCTACTGGAGGACTTTGATTTCAGTACGAGGCTGCTCCTCAAGGGCTGGCACACAAGTTTGCTTCAATCCGAATGGGTATACCAGCAGGGCGTCCTCGATTACCGCGCCTTTCTCAAACAGCGCGCCCGCTGGTGCCAAGGCGGCATACAGTGCTTTCATTTTTTCCAAGATATTTGGCATTCTTCCCATTTGCCGTTGTCCGGCAAACTCGAACTCACCTTTTTCCTGTTTTGCTCCTGTGTTACGATGCTTTCGCTGATCGCGCTTGCACTTTGCGCGATTGCATGCATCTATTTTGCACTGGTACGAGAAAATTTGACCGCACAAATGTTTATGCCCTTCTCCACTGGCAAACTCTATGCCGCGTTCATAACAATTCTATTTTTCGCTTTCAGTCCCGGCTTGCTCTACGGCATTTGGTATTACAAAGATGCAAAAGATGAAAATCTTTTGATCTGTGTTCTTACAGGATTGTTCAATCCCATCTATAATATGTTGCAGGCACCCGCTGTCATTATCGCCATCTTCCGTCAGTTGACTGGAAAACGAAACTGGATAAAAACCAAACACTAATTGTATTCATTGTAATAATTTTTCGCCTTCTACGGTCTCGAATGCAGAAACACGTATTCTGTGATTACAAAACAACCAAAAAGATGCTCTGTTTCTGATATGCCGACCATTTCATTATTTCTTCTGTTTTATTTGCTTAAATAAGCATCGTTTTATGAAGTGGGAATTTTCCCACTTCATGACCACAAAATGCTCCACACCACGAAATCCACTTTTTTTAATTGGGAAAAGCCCGTGTCGGGATAGACCTCATCGAAAAGTTGGGCTGCCGTGCGGCCGCTTTTTGAGCGGAGATATCGGTCATACCACCGTTGCAGTTTTTCATAGGCTTCCACGGTTTTTTCCGCTCGGCGGCTGCCCTGCTCCAACGCCAGCGGACGGATGCCCATGCTGCCAAGAATCTGGCTGTCCCACACCGGAAGCCGAGGATCGACAGCCGACGCCAGCTTGCTGGCTGTGGCGGGGTCCAGAATCCCAAAGGCGCGAAACAGATCCATCAGCGCCATTTCAAAGGAGATCGGGTATTCCTTATGCCTCTCCAGCCACGCAAAACAAAACCGGAGATAGTCCCGATCCTTTTGACGCAGCTTGAAGTGGCTGACAAAGGCCCGGCGGAAATGCCGGTCCTCCGACACGTCGCGATCGTAAAGCGCCTCTCGCAGCCAGGCGTACTGCTCTACCCGGCGGCCGCAGGTCTCCAGCGCGGCCCGGGCCTCTTCCCGGTCGATCTGCTCCAGCATTTTCCTCACCTCTTACGTTCCACTTTACCACAAACGCCGCGCCGCCGCAAGAGAAAAGCGCCGAAGAAGTTTCTCCGGCGCTTTGATTATTCTCCCCGGTGTTTGCTCATGATATCCCGAAACAACTCCCGCGTGGTGGGCGGCGTATAGGTGATGGCGTTTGCCCCGGCGCGAATGGTCTCTCGGATGGTTTCGTTGACGTTGCCACCCGAAGCGATAATGGGAACATCCGGAAGCTTTTTCCGGATGGCCGCCACGATCTCCGGCGTGCGCTCCGCGCCGGCCACATTAAGAATGGCGGCCCCCGCCGCCACGCGCGCCGCCGCGTCGGTGTCGGGTTTTACGATGGTGATGACCACCGGGATATCCACCGACTGTGCCACCTGCGTCAGATTTTCGTCGGAAATCGGGGCGTTGAGCACCACGCCCATGGCTCCCTGCGCCTCGGCGTCCTTTGCCAGCATCACGGTGCGGCGGCCGCTGGTCACGCCGCCGCCCACGCCGCAGAACACGGGGATGTACGACGCTTTGATGATGGCGTCGCTGATCACCTGCTGCGGCGTAAAGGGATACACGGCGAAAACGGCGTCAGCGTCGCAGTTGCGGATAATGGCCAGATCGGTGGTGAACACCAGCGATTTGATCCGCCGGCCGTTGATGACAATGCCGCTGGCTTCATAAGTGGCTTCCGGCATATTCAGGATCCGGTGGCGCAGGCTGCTCTGGATCCGCGGCATTTGCATTTTTCCGTTGTCCATTTCGGTCGCTCCTTTCCTGTTGGCGTATGGAAGTTCATGTTCATATTATACAGAAAAGCGGCCGAAAAAATGGGAACAATCTGTTACCAAAAAGAAAACAATCCATGTAAAAACGGGGCGGCAAAAGCGCCGCCCCGTTGAAAAATCCGGTTTATCTGTCCCACTTTGCGATGAGCGCCGCCAGTTCGGAGGCAAAGCGCTTGAGATCCTTGTTGGTGCCGCCCTTGTTGTGGGAAATGGCCTCCAGCAGCTCCTGCCCGCGGCTTTTGAGCGCCTTGAACGCCTCGCTCTCGCCGGGCATGGCCGCCCGGCGCTCGGGAGTGTGCCCCTCGCGGATCAGCCGGTTCTCCAGCAGATCATACACCTCTCCCAGCTCGGGGCCGTGGGCCGCAAAGCCCATCACTCGCAGCCGCTCCACATATTGAGGAACCACATCGTGGTCGCCATGCACCACGAAAACCTGCTGCGGCTTGGGCGAAAAGGCGGAGATCCACTGCACCAGCCCGGTGAGCCCCGCATGAGACGACAGACCGTGGAAGTTGACGATCTGCGCCCGCACGGCGATTTCCTCGCCAAAAAGTTTGATGGCGTCGGCGCCCTCCAGCAGGCGGCGGCCTACGCTGCCCTCGGCCTGATAGCCCACAAAAACTACAGTGCATTCCGGCCGCCAAAGATTATGCTTCAGATGATGCCGGATGCGGCCCGCGTCGCACATGCCGCTGGCCGAGATGATGACCTTTGGCGTTCGGTCTTCATTCAGCGCCCGGGACTCCTCGGAGGTCTCGGTGAGGCGCAGATCGGGAAAGGTGAGCATCCGCACCTTGCTGCGCACCAGTTCCTGCGCCTCCTCGTCGATATAGCCGGTGAGGTCGCCGTCGTAGATGGTGGTGGCCTCTTTGGCAAGAGGGCTGTCCACATAAACGGGGAAATCGGGCATACTGGTCACAAGGCCCTGCTGCTTGATTTCGCGGATGAAATAGAGCAGCTCCTGCGTGCGGCCCACGGCAAAGGCGGGGATGACCACATTTCCGCCCCGGGCAAAGGTGCGATCCATGATCTCAGCCAGCGCCTCGGTATAGTCTCCTTCGTTCTCGTCGTGCTCCCGGTCGCCGTAAGTGCTCTCGGTGAGGACGTAATCGGCCTCGGAAAGATAACTGGGATCCCGAATGATGGGCTGGCGCAGGTTGCCCAGATCGCCGGAAAAAACGATCTTTTTGGTGACACCCTCCTCGGTGATCCACATCTCCACAATGGCCGAGCCCAAAAGATGACCCGCATCCAGGAATCGGATCTCGATCCCCGGGCAAAGTTCAACCTTCTGATCGTAATCGTGCCAGACCAGATGCTGCAAAGCGGCGTTGGCATCGTCCACGGTATAAAGAGGCTGCACCGGCTCGCGTCCGGCGCGCTTGCCCTTCTGATTGGCCCACTGGGCGTCGCTCTCCTGAATGTGGGCGCTGTCCAGCAGCATGATCCGCATGAGCTCACAGGTCAATCGAGTGGCCACAACGGGGCCGGTATAGCCCTGCTGATAAAGCATGGGAATGCGGCCGGTGTGGTCGATATGGGCGTGGGTGGCGATGACGTAATCCACCTCGCCGGGATGGAAGGGCAGCGCGTTTTCATCAACCTCGTCGCCGCCCTGCTGCAGACCGCAATCCACCAGGATGCGCTTGCCGCAGGCGTCGATGCAGTGACAACTTCCCGTGACGGCGCGTGCCGCGCCGTAAAAGGTGATCTTCATGCTTTGCCTCCTGACTATCCTAATTTTTCAATATGATTTTATCACGTTTTTCCCCGGGAAACAAGTCCGCAATGCGAATTGTCCCATATAAAATGAGGAGCGGCGCGCCACCGCTCCCCGATCCCTGTTTTCGGGACTCAGTCGATATCCTGCTCCACGTGCTCCAGCGGAATCTCCAATTGCGCGGGATCGTCCAGAATTTTTCGGAACAGACGGAACGAGCGGGCGTAATAAAGCCCGTCGCACACGCGCTCGTCGGCCACAATCATCGCGGTGAGCACCTTGCCGGGAACCACCTGGCCCGTCGCCTTGTCGATCACGGGCTTTTTCTGTTCCTTGCCCACGGCAATGAACTGACTGGTGGTACCCAAATCATAGATATGATGATAAATGCCCGGAATGCCCAGCGATTTCAGATAGGTGATGAACACCGAGCAATGGAAGGGGCTGGCCTCGATCAGTTTGGCGGGCAGCAGGCTCCACCGGTCGAGCACGCGGATCACGTTGGTGGCAAAGCGGATCAGCCAGTTGGGCATCGAGGTCAGGAGTTTGGCGGTCTTGTCGGTGCTGTTGACCGTATCGGCCTCCTTGTTGTCGTGGATGAGGGCGTCAAACTTCTCCTTGACCGCGAAGATGGTCTCATGGCCGGTAAAGGGGATCTTGATGGTGGTGCTGCCCGAATTGTCCCGCAGGGACTTTTTCACCGCCATGGACATATAGATCCTGTCGTTTGCAAACACCCGCCCGCCCATGACAAAGCGGTTGAGCGCGGGACGCTTGGCGTAAAGGCGCACGGCGGCGGCGGCGAAAATGTCCAGATAGGTAATCTCAACGCCCTCCGCCTTCTTTTTTTGGATATACGCATCCAGCGGAGCGCAGTCAATATCGTCGCTGTAAAAAACCTGCGCGTCGGAACGGCGCACCATCACATGACCCAAAAGGCGGTCATAGGGACTCAGCGTTTTCAGATAACGGGCATTTTTCCTGTGTTTGAACATATTCGTTTTCCCTGCGGCACAAGCCGCATTTGTTCCTTTCCTCGTGTTGTTCCATTCGTCACGGCCTGCGCCGGCGAATCTGCACCATCAGGCGGGCAAAGCTGGAAGCGTCGCGCCGCGCCGCCGTTTCCGGTTCCGGGATGGCGGGCGGTTCCTCAGAGGGCGCGGTCGGCATCTCCGGCGCTTCACCGGCGGACTCCGGCGGCTGCTCCCGCTCAACGGGAACCAGACGATAGGGCCCCTCCAGCAGGCGCTCCAGTTGGCTCATGGCCCGCTCCACCCGGTTGCACAAAACGCCGATGGTGTCGCCGGAAGCTGCGGACTGACGCTGGACGGAGGCGTTCTCAGCATCCTTCGACAAGCGGGCACATATGGCCTCCATGGCGCTGAGCCTGCGAGAAAGCTCCTGCTTTTCCGCCTCGCTTCTCTGCCGCAGGCCGTCATAGTTCTCCTGCACCGCCGCAAGCGCCTCTTTCAATCGGAGAATCTCCCCGTCCCGCGCCGCGATCTCCTCGCGCAGACGATCGATTTCCGCTCTGCGGCCGCTTTCCCGCTGATGCAGTGCGTCCAATTCTCCCGCCCGGGCGCTTTCCCTCGTCTGCAAATCGTTGACCTGCTCCAGCAAGGCGGCGGCGCGGCGTTCGGCATCGCTTTGCAGAGCCGCGGCATCCGAAAGCTCCCGCTCCTTGGCGGCCAGCCGCTCCTGCGCGGCGTCCAGCTCCTCGGCCTGCCGCTGTTTTTCCTCGGCGAGATAACTCACCACATCTTTTTTCCGAAATCCGCCCAAAAGCGCGGTGCGAAACCCGTTTTCCACGCTGTCTCCGCTCCTTTCCGCACGATTCTTACCAGTATGAACGTATTATACCACTTCTTCCGTAAAATGTAAACGAAGATTTCAAAAAACGGCATTTTGCGGAAAACGCCCCGCTGCCGGACGCCTTTTCCCAAGAATCGGCCCATGCCGGCAACGCACAAGCACGGTGCGTCCTCTTACAAATAATCAGTCCCAAAGCGGCGCGAAATGCCGGTACAGAAAATTCCGGTATTCCGCAAAGACCGGATCGTTCAAAGTATCCCGGATATGGTTGGCGTGCATTTTTTGTTCCTTCGGATCTATCTCCTCATATCGATGGATGACGACATGACCGGCCGTTTCCTCCCGCAGGATCTCTTCATAAACATTTTGAATGTGCTCCTGCAGAACAACGGGAACGTCCGCCGGACTCTCCCACGTATGGCCTCTGGTATTTTTCAAATCGGCTGAAGACACAGGCTGGTAAAGAAAGCCCTCTTTTCCCTCGTATAGAACCTTCAATTGGTCGGGGAACCGTTCATAATAATGCTGTATCCCGTTTCTCGGCCCCATGGTCACAAAATTTTCCTCTCGGCTCCGGCAGCACGCCAGTGCATAAACGCGGTCGGTGGTAAAATAGGCGACCCTGCCTCCGTCAGCATGAGACTTTGCGTTTGCAAGAATGACACGCAATTCTCCGACTATGCTGCCATGATAAAAAACCGCTTGTTTCATCCGAAATCCTCCCTCGCTCCTGTTCGCCCTTCGATTTTGCATTTCCATGCGGATTTTTCTGCGACAGTTCTTCCGTTTTCCAAAGGATCCGGCCGTTTGCCCTGACCGTGATTTTTCAAAAACCGACCCGCTCCTCTTTTGGGAATCGGGCCGGTTTCTTGTCTGAAAAGATTGTTACAGATACACTTTTTCCACATAAGGGCTGGTGAAGGCGCGCAGAAGGGCGATATAATTCAGACGGAAGCGCGCAATGTCCCCCACCTTCCCGCCGCAGCGGGTCAGATCCAGCAACAAATGATCGGAACTGGCGCCCACCACCTCCATATCAGGCGTCAGCGGCGTCAGACCGGTGCATTCCACGTCCTGCTGCCCCACGGCGGCGATGCCACGCAGCATTTCTCCCTTGTCCACATACTGCACCGTTTCGCCAAAGGCGTTCATGCCCAATTTTCCGATGGGATACGAGGGCTTGCGCTTGACCTCGATAAGCTCGGCCTCCAGCGTAAACACGTCGTCGTTCATGCCCGCGATGCGCTCGCCGAAGGCCGATTCGCCGCCCAGCAGCAAGGTTTCGCCCAGCCGCAGGTTGTTGATGCCCTCGAAGACCTGCGGCTCCCGCTCCAACAGATAAACCGAGCTGGAATTGCCGCCGGAAACGAAACGCACCGGTCTGCCGATGTCCTTTTCCACCTTTCGCACCAGGGAA
>JAFZPW010000025.1 GCA_017552495.1 Clostridia bacterium
GATGCGCTGCTTCTGCCCGCCGGAGAGCTTGATGCCCCGCTCGCCCACCTGGGTGTCGTAGCCGTGCTCCAACGTCATGATATAATCGTGGATCCGCGCCTTTTTCGCCGCCTCGATGATGGCCTGATCGTCGGCGTCCAGATCGCCGTATGCGATATTTTCCCTGATGGTACCGTTAAAGAGAAAGACCTCCTGCGCCACCATGCCGATGTTTTTCCGCAGGGCGATGCGCTCCATCTGGCGGATGTCGATGCCGTCGATGGTGATATAGCCGCTGTCCGGCTCATAAAAGCGGGGGATCAAATGGCAGAGCGTAGTCTTCCCACCGCCGGAGGGACCCACGAGAGCCAGCGTTTTGCCCTGCTCCACATGAAGGGAAAGATGGCTGATGACCTTTTCCGCGTGGTCGGCAGCGTCACTGTTTTCATAGCGGAAGCTCACGTCGTGGAACCGGATGTCCCCTTTCAGACGGGCTGGGCGGATGGGCTCGTCGGCCTCGGTCTCGGGGTGGCGGGCCATGATCTCCTGAAAGCGGCGAAAGCCCGTCATACCGTCCAAAAACTGTTCGAAAAAGTTCACCAGCCGGTTAATGGGCTTGAGGAAGGTGTTGATAAACAAAAGATAAGCCGTAAAATCGCCGATGTTGATAATCCCCTTGAAGAAAAACACGCTGCCCGCCGCCAGCACCACCAGATACAGCAGATCGGTGAATAATCCCATGCCGGAACTGAAAATGCCCATGGCAAAATACTGCCGCCCCCGGGCTTTTTTGATCTGGCCGTTGGCCACGTCGAACTTGGCGTTTTCGTGGTCGGCGGCGGCATAGGCGCGGGATACCCGCATACCGGCGATGGCCGTTTCCACGTTGGAATTGATCTCTCCCATCTCCACACGGGTCTGATGAGAGGCGTCCCGCAGCATTTTCCGCGTGCGGAATGCAAAGAGCAGCATCAGCGGCAGCGTGGCAAAGGCGATGACCGTAAGCAAAAGATTGATCCGGGCCAGAATGATAAACGAGCCCGCCAGCATGACCAGCGAAAGAAAAAGATTTTCCGGCCCGTGGTGCGCCAGTTCCGAAACCTCCTGCAGATCGTTAATCATGCGGCTCATCAACGTGCCGGTTTTGTTTTCATCGAAAAAGGAAAAGGGCAGCCGCTGCAGCAGCCGGAACATATCCCGTCGCATATCGGCCTGCATCCGCACGCCCACAACATGGCCCCAATACTGGATAACGAAGTTGAAAAACGCCTTGAGCAAATAGATCCCCAGCAGCACGGCGCACCAGATCACGATAAGGCGAAGCTGACGGTTTGGCACATAGCGGTTGACGATCTCCCGGGCGATAACAGGATAAACCAGATCGCCGCAAGCCACCAGAAAGGCGCAAAGCATATCGACGGAAAACAACTTCCAATGAGGCTTATAATAGGAAATAAACTTTCGGATCACGGGCGCACTTCCTTTCTCGATTGTTCGGCGGAACGGCGGTTGACAGCGGGGTGGAAGATGTCTTTCAGTTTACACGATTTTTTTGCGAGTTGCAACCGAAACCCGCAAAAATATTTGCTTTTTTGAACAAAAAAGCCTCTTCCGGCGGTGTGTTCGGAAGAGGCGGGAGACAGGCGTTTGTCAAAGATCGATCCGTTCAAACCGCCGGATGGAGGCGCGGCAGGACAGAACGGTAAGCAGCGCATAAACGCATGCGGCTGCCGCCAGCGCGCAGAATTGCAGCCCCATCCGCTCGCCGCCGGGCGCATTGAGAAAGCGCAGCCCCGGGAAAAAGTGGAGCGATTCGCCCACAGTCACCAGTAGCAGCGTGACGACGCCGTAAGCCAGAAACGGCACGCCGATGGCGTGGGCCGTTTTGAAGAATCCGCCCAGAAAGCAGACGTTGAAAGCAGTGAAAATCAACAGAGCAAAAGCCAGGAACACGGGACTTGCGTTCATCAGCGCGTTCGTCCGGTAGACGGCCGCATCCTTCAGCAGGGTCATACGCACCGCGGTCACCGCCGTCATCATCGCAAAGCCAACCATCTGAAAAAAGCACACCGACAGATATTTTGCCAGCACCGCGTCCCGCTTGGGAACGGGCAAAAGCGCCGTATAAAGGATATCGTTGGACTCGCGGACGGCCTGAAAGGACTGAAATGTCCCCAGTCCGATAAAGAAAGCGCTCATCAAAATAGGGTATCCCGGCAAAAAAGCCATCATTGCCGCTGCCAGAAAGACCCATGCCAGCGGCGATGTCGCCAGCCGCAGTTCCTTATCCAGCATTTTTTTCATACAGGCTCTCCTTCTCATAATGCACCATGATCTCGTCCAGTGAGCTGCCCGCGCCCTCGGCGGCGCTGCGGCGCAAAAAGTCCGCCAGCGGCGAGGATGTGATGAGCCGCCCTCTCGCAATATACGTGATATCATCGGCACATTTCTCCAGATCCGAGGTGATATGGGTGGAAAACAGCACCGAAACGCCCTGATCCCGCAAATATCGGAACACTTCCAAAAGTTCTTCTCTTGAAACCGGATCCAGTCCGCTGGTGGGTTCGTCCAAAATCAGCAATTCGGCTTTATGCGACAATGCCAGCGTTAAATTGAGTTTGACCCGCATCCCCTCGGAAAGCTGCGCCGGCGTCTTATTTTCGTCCAGCGAAAACAAGTTCAAAAAGCGGCGGTATTCGCTCTCGTCCCAGTTATCGTAAAAAGTGCGGGTGACGGCCACCACCTCACGAATCTTTTTCCGCTTGTAATAATCTACTGCGCCGCCGGCATAGCCGATCCGTTTTTTGATCTCGCCCTCGTGCTTCGCCAGATCCAGCCCAAAATACCGGATCTCACCCGCCTCTGGCCGCACGAGGTTCAAAACAGATTTCAATGTGGTGGTCTTGCCTGCGCCGTTGCGCCCGATAAAGCCCATGACGCTGCCTCGCTCCACCGAAAAGCTCACGTTGTCCAGATAAAATCCAGGATAGGTCTTACAAAGGCCCTGAATCTCCAACACGTTCATTCCCGCACCTCCTCGTCTTTTTTGCCGAAAATCCCGGCGGAAAGCTGCTCAAAGGTAGCTTTTGGCGGGATAACAATGCCCCGTTTTTCGTCGGCAAGCATCAGCAAAATGTCTCCCGGGCTGATGTCAAACACCTCGCGGGCCTCTTTCGGGATCACGATCTGACCTTTTGTACCCACCGTTACGCTCCATGCGTATTTTCCTTGCGGACGCCGTTTCATCGCATCGCCTCCAAAGTATGTTTTTTCGGACAAATCATACTTCATATTTGAAAATTTGTCAAGCGTTTCTTTGCGGTGATTTTTCCGTTTCCGCTTTGCAAGGCTCCGTTTTTCTCACTTTTTGTCGATTCCATCGCCCTTTTCCTTGATTTTCCGTAAAATCTTGTCGAGTTTTTTGCCGATTTATATTGAGATTTTTTCATATTACTATTATAATATAGGATGCTAATCATTCAAGTGAGGTGAGACTATGGCACATACGTTCAAAGGCGGTATTCACCCCGATGATAAAAAGAGCGCGACCTCCGGCAAAGCGATTGAGCTGCTTCC
>JAFZPW010000026.1 GCA_017552495.1 Clostridia bacterium
GTCCGCGATTGGGAAGCCTTTGAGAAAATGTGGTCCACCGCGCATTCCGCCACCAACCCCGGCGAAGTGGTAGGAAACTGAATCCAAATCGCAAAACAGCGTAGGCAATCAGCGCAGGCCCGCGGCATTCGCCGCGGGCCTTTTTTGCCGCAAAAAGTTCCCCCGGCTTTGCACCGGGGGAACTTTTATGCCGCTGCTGCGTTTAGCACTCCTTGCGATGCTTGGTGTACTGATCGTTGTTTTCGCTTTTTTCGTTCTGATAAGAGCGGTCGCTGCGATCCTGACGCTGCTTCTGGCCCTGATCCCGATTGTTGTTTTCCCATTCGTTTTTGCGTTCCATTTTCTTTCACCTCCTACGTTCTGGACATAGTGTGGCAGGCTTTTTCAAAATTATACGCAAAACGCACGGACGGTCTGGAATGGTTGTTTTTGATGAGAAATCTTCGGTTTCGGGGGTTGTGTTCTGAATCGGGATATGGTAAAATAAGATGTCAAGTTATGCAAATATAATATTTTTGAAATACTACGGAGGAACTGATTATGTCCGGACATTCCAAATGGCACAACATTCAAAAGACAAAGGGCGCTGCCGACGCCAAAAAAGCCAAGATCTTTACGAAATACGCCCGTGAAATGGCTATCGCCATCAAAGAGGGCGGCTCTGCCGACCCCAATTCCAATTCCAAGTTGTCTGCCGTTATCGCCCGCGCCAAGAGCGAGAACGTCCCCAACGACAACATCAAGCGCACGCTGGATAAATACAAATCCGGCGCCGCCGCGGAAAACTATGAATATGCGGCCTACGAGGGCTACGGCCCCGGCGGCGTGGCCGTTATCGTGGAAACGCTCACCGACAACAAAAATCGCACGGTTTCCGAGGTGCGCCATTATCTGGACAAATACGGTAAGGGCATGGGAGCCAACGGCTGCGTTGCGTGGCAGTTTGACAAGAAGGGCTTTTTGGCTGTGGACGGCGAGGGCCTGGATGAAGAGACCGTGATGATGCAGGCGCTGGAGGCGGGCGCCGCCGACTTCCAGGTGGAGGACGGCATTTTTGAGATTTATACCGAGCCAGACGATTTCGACACCGTAAAGGAAAAATTGCTGGCTCAGGGCCTGACTTTCCTGGAGGCCGAGGTGCAGATGATCCCCCAGACTTATACCAAGCTCACCGCCGAGGAAGACATTAAAAACATGGAAAAGATGCTGGAGATCATGGAAGACAACGATGATATCCAGGCGGTTTGGCACAATTGGGACAACGATTGATTTTTCCAGTCCCCTTTTCCGGGCGACGTGAACGCGCCGCCCGCTATTCTGTTTCGGAGTGAGAATCATGACAGATCGCAGCAAGATCCGCAATTTTTCCATCATCGCCCATATCGATCACGGCAAATCCACGCTGGCCGACCGCCTTTTGGAGCTGACGGAGACCGTTTCCCAGAGGGAGATGCGCTCGCAGCTTCTGGACAACATGGAGCTGGAGCAGGAACGGGGCATCACCATCAAGGCGCGCGCCGTCACCATGTATTATAAGGCGCAGGACGGCGAGACCTATGAGATGAACCTCATCGACACGCCGGGTCATGTGGATTTTAATTATGAGGTGTCCCGCAGTCTTGCGGCCTGCGAGGGGGCCGTTTTGGTGGTGGATTCCTCCCAGGGGGTGGAGGCTCAGACGCTGGCCAACACCTATCTGGCGCTGGACGCCAACCTGGAGATCCTCCCGGTGTTCAATAAGATCGACCTGCCCGCCGCCGATCCCCAGAAGGCCAAGCAGGAGGTGGAGGACATCATCGGTCTGCCCGCCATAGACGCGCCGGAGATTTCCGCCAAAGTGGGCATCAATATCCCGGCCGTGCTGGAGGATATCGTGGCCCACGTCCCGGCGCCCGGCGGCGACGCAAACGCCCCGCTGCAGGCGCTGATCTTCGACAGCCAATACGACCCCTATCTGGGCGTCATCGTGTATTACCGCATCATGCAGGGGACGATCCGCCCCGGCATGAAGGTGCGGATGATGGCCACCGGCGCGGAATACGAGGTGCTGGAATGCGGCTATCTGGAGCCCTTCGGTATGCGTAAGGCACCGGAACTTTCCGCCGGCGAGGTGGGCTATTTTACCGCGTCGATCAAAACTGTGAAAGACACGCAGGTGGGCGATACGATCACCGAGGCGGCCAGGCCGACGGCCGAGGCGCTGCCGGGCTATCGCCCCGCCCAGCCCATGGTCTTTTGCGGAATTTACACCGAGGACGGCTCCAAATATCCCGACCTGCGCGACGCGCTGGAGAAGCTCCAGCTCAACGACGCTTCTCTGACCTTTGAGCCGGAATCTTCCGTGGCGCTGGGTTTCGGTTTCCGCTGCGGTTTTTTGGGGATGCTTCATATGGAAATCATTCAGGAGCGCCTGGAGCGGGAATTTGACCTGGATCTGATTACCACGTTGCCTTCGGTCATTTATGAGGTGGATAAAAGCGACGGCACCACCGTGCGGGTAGACAATCCTCACAATTATCCCGATCCCGCTTTGATTGCCGAAGCGCGGGAGCCCTACGCAAAGGTTTCCATCATCGCGCCCCCCGATTATGTGGGCAATATCATGCCCATGTGTCAGGAGCGGCGGGGCATCTTTAAGGATATGCAATATCTGGACACCCATCTGGTGGAGCTGCATTATCAAATGCCCCTCAACGAGATCATTTATGACTTTTTCGACGCCCTCAAGGCCCGCACCAAGGGATACGCTTCGCTGGATTATCAGATCGCGGATTATCGCGTTTCCGATCTGGTAAAGGTGGATCTGCTGCTCAACGGCGATCAGGTGGATGCGCTCAGTTTCATCGCCCATCGGGAGAAAGCATATTCCCGCGCCCGCCGCATCTGCGAAAAACTCAAGGAAAACATTCCCCGCCAGATGTTCGAGGTGCCGGTACAGGCTGCCATCGGCGGTAAGGTCATTGCGCGCGAGACCGTGAAGGCACTGCGGAAGGACGTTTTGGCCAAGTGCTACGGCGGCGATATCACCCGAAAGAAAAAGCTGCTGGAAAAGCAGAAGGAAGGCAAGAAAAAGATGCGTTCGCTGGGCACCGTGCAGGTTCCCACCGAGGCATTTATGGCGGTGCTGCGGCTGGATGAAGAATGAGATGGGAAAGCCGCTGGGCGTCTATTTTCACATCCCGTTTTGCCGGAGCAGGTGTGCCTACTGCGATTTTTGCTCCACGGCGGCGTGGGATGAAAAACGGATGGATGCCTATCTCGCGGCGCTTGTCCGGCAGATGGACGAATTTTTTATCTCCGGCGGACATTATCCCGTGGACACGGTTTATCTGGGCGGCGGAACGCCTTCGGTTTTCGGCGGGAAACGGATCGCAAAATTGCTGTCCGCTTTGGAAAAGCGCGCTTCGCTGACGCGGGGCGCCGAGATCACGGTAGAGGTAAATCCGGAAAGCGCCGATAAGGCGCTTTTCCGTGCGCTGAAAAAGGCGGGCGTCAACCGAATTTCTATGGGCGTGCAGTCTTCCGACGACGGGCAGCTTCGCGCCATCGGGCGTATCCATGATTTTGCCCGGGCAAAAGAGGCGGTCGAACTTTGCCGGAGCAATTGTACCGACAATTTGTCGCTCGACCTGATGTTCGGCCTGCCGGGGCAGGATATGGAAAACTGGCTCAAAAGCGTGGACGATATCTGTGCGCTTGCGCCCAGACACATTTCCTGCTACGCCCTTAAACTGGAGGAGGGGACGCCCATGTATCTGGCCGACCCGCCCCGGGCGGACGACGATCTACAGGCGGATATGTATCTGGCCTGCGTGGAGCGGCTGGCCCAAAGAGGCTATGTGCAATATGAGATCTCTAATTTTGCGCTTCCAGGATACCGCTCCCGTCACAATCAGAAATATTGGGATCTTTCGGAATACTTGGGATTCGGCTGTGCGGCGCACAGTTTTTATAACGGAAAACGCTTTTCCTTTGTCGCCGATCTGGAGGCGTATCTCAGCGGGATAGAGGGAAGAAACTCCATCGTGGAGGAAAGCGACGAGCTTTCTTACGGCGACAGGGTGGGGGAGTTCGTCATGCTTGCCTTGCGAACGGCGGACGGCATCGACGAAAGTGTTTTTTATCGCCGTTTTGGGCGCGATTTTGAGCCATTTGCCAAACGCCTTGCCCCTTATGCGGCCTCAGGTCACGCGCTTTGCGAAAACGGACGCTGGCGGCTGACGCCAAAGGGATTTTTGATTTCAAACGTTATTATAGGCGACGCGCTGGAGGCGTGCGCCCAGGAGGGGGGAGGAATGAGATGAAGCCTACGCTCAGCGAACTGATCCGGCCTTATCGCTCAGTGTCGATCATCGGCATGTGCAAAAACGCGGGAAAGACCACCGTTTTGAATAAAATCATCCGCGAAGTGGCCGGAAACGGCCAAACCATCGCCCTGACCTCCATTGGGCGCGACGGCGAAAACAAGGATCTGGTCACCGGAACCAAAAAGCCGGGTATTTACGTTGCCGAGGGGACGCTGGTAGCCACGGCTTCGGAACTGATTCTCCATCATTGTGATGTCACCCGCGAAATTTTGGAGACGACGGGCGTCAGCACACCCATGGGCGACGTGGTGGTGCTCCGTGCCCGCAGCGACGGCAGCATCCAGCTTGCCGGCCCGTCTATTACCAGCCAGCTTTCCCGGCTGGGCGACACCTTCCGCGCCTTCGGTGCCGATCTGGTGATGATCGACGGAGCGCTCAGCCGCAAGACCCTTTGCAGTCGCAGCGTTACCGAGGCCACCGTGCTGTGTTCCGGCGCGTCGTATCACAAGGATATCGACGTGGTGGTGGAGGATACCGCCCACGTTTGCCGTGTGCTGACGCTGCCCGAACTGGAAGATACGCAGGCTGCGCAGCAGTTTCACCAGCTTGACGAGGCGTTCCGCGGGACGATGCTTCTGGCGGAAAACGGCCCTTGGATCCTTCCGGCTGGGATGTCTTTGGAGGATGGTCTGAGAAAGCCGGAGGCGGCAGGCACGAAAATCGTCTTTTTCGGCGGGGCCATGTCCGACGGCCTGATGAAGCCGCTTTTGATGTCCTCCGCGCCGCTGAAGGGCCTGACCTTCGCGGTGCGCGACAGCAGCAAGATCTTGCTGAAACGGGAAAATTATGACAAGATCGCCGTTCGCGGTATCGATCTGCGTGTACTGGAAAGCGTCAATCTGGTGGCGGTCACGGTCAATCCCTTCTCGGCATACGGCTTCCATTTCGACAAAGACGAGTTGATGGAGCGGATGCAGACACGGGTGGATATTCCTGTTATCAATGTGGAGGACGGAGCAATATGATCGACTTGAAATTTGAGCAAAAAGAGAATATCGGCTTTCAATATGTGCTGGATATCCTGCGGCCCAATTCTCCTTACGGAGAAGAAGCGGTGAGAAGGCTAAACCCCTTTACACCTGCTGAAAAAACAGAACTTTTGCGCCAACTTGGCAACGTGCAGCGGGTTTTGGAGGGTGAAGAGCGCTGTCAAAACGAACTCAACCGGATGCTGCGGGTCTTTATGTGCGCGAAGAACATCCGAGCCACGGTTTTGAAGTGCGGCGAAGCCGCCCTCAACGAGATCGAGCTGTTTGAGGTCAAGCGGTTTTTGTTGCAGACCGAGGAAATGAAGCCTTATTTTAAAACGGTGCAATCGGTACTGCATCTGGAAGGCGTGACGTTGGAGGATACGTCGGAGGCGCTGGAAATTTTAGACCCCGAGCACAACCGCATCGCCACTTTTTACATCAGCGACAGTTATTCGCCCCGTCTTCGGGCCATCCGCAAAGAGAAAAAAGCGCTGGAGGATGTGATCCGGCGGACACAATCAGGTTCCGAGCGGGAGGAAGCACAGACAAAGCGCGTCCGCGTGGCGGCCGACGAAGAACACGAGGAGGCGCGCATCCGGGGTGAACTCAGCGAGCGTTTGCGTCCGTCGCTTCCCGCGATGCTTCATAATATGCAGACCATCGCGGATCTGGATCTGACAGTGGAAAAGGCCCGCCTGGCTCGCAAATACGGCGGCGTCATGCCGGAGATTACCGAGAGCCGCGTGGTGATGGAGGATATGCTCAATCCTCAGATCGCCGATCTGCTGGAGGAGAGAGGGAAGACCTTTACCCCCGTTTCCATCGCGCTGGATCGAGGCGCCACTGTCATCACCGGCGCCAACATGGGAGGCAAAAGCGTGGCGCTCAAGACCATCGCCCTGAACATTCTCCTGGCGCACTGCGGATTTTTCCCCTTTGCCAGACGGGCAAGCGTCCCGTTGTTTGACGGAATGTATATCATTTCCGAGGATCTGGAGTCCATAGACCGGGGCCTTTCCAGCTTCGGCGGCGAGATCGTCCGCTTTAACCAGGTGGCGGAAAAACTGTCCGAGGGGTTTGCTTTTATTTTGCTGGACGAGTTTGCCCGGGGAACCAATCCCGACGAGGGGGCGGCCATCGTTCAGGCCGTCACGGCGTGGCTCAATACAAAGAACGCCGTCACCGTTTTGGCCACTCATTACGATAATGTGGCGCAGTTGGGCGCAGCGCATTATCAGGTCATCGGTCTGAAAGAACTCAATGTGGAGGCCCTTCGGAACGAAATCGCCAACGCCTGCGGCGATGTGGGCGTGGAACTGATCGCCCGGCATATGAACTACGGCCTTTATCGCGTGGAAGAGAGACAGGACTGCCCGCGAGACGCCCTTAATATCTGCCGACTTTTGGGAATGCGGGAGGATATTTTGGCGGTGGTTGAAAAAAATTATGAAAATCGATGAAAATCCGAAAAAAATACTGTTGACAACGGGTTGTTTGTCCGTTATAATTACAATAGTAGCAGACAAAAGATGAAGATTTTTTGTATGCTTTATCTTAAAAATGCATATTTGGCAATAGAGGCGCAAAAAACAAGGTAGTTGCCCGATGAAAAGGGGAAGGATCCCCAAGGCGGGTTGTGAATGTGTTTTTTGCCGAAAGTGCGTTTCGGATCCTGACGGGCGCATTTGGGGACATCGTTCAGCGCGATGTCACTGTCATGTCATCATGAAGCGCTATTGATCGAAAAGTTTCGGCTTTTCGTTTCGTGGCGTTTTTTTGTTTTCCGCGCAAACAGATTTTTGTCATCTTATTTGCAACATTAAAATATGAGGAGGAAACCAAAATGAAATCTGTAATTCGAGTGAGAATGGGTGCCGAGGATGCGCATTACGGCGGAAACCTGGTCGACGGTGCGCACATGCTCCACCTGTTCGGCGACGTAGCCACCGAGCTGCTCATCCTGAACGACGGCGACGAGGGCCTGTTCAAGGCTTATGACGAAGTCGAGTTCATGGCTCCTGTCCATGCCGGCGACTACATCGAGGCTTCCGGTGAGATCACCAACATCGGCAATACGTCTCGCAAGATGACCTTTGTTGCCAAGAAGGTCATCACCCCCCGTCCCGACATCAATGATTCCGCCTGCGACGTTCTGGAAGAGCCCGTGATCGTGTGCCGTGCTTCCGGCACCTGCGTCGTTGTTAAAGATCGTCAGCGCGGCAAGCAGATCAAGGAATAATCCCGATCGGTTTATCTGAGGTGTGTTTATGGAAAAACTGATTATCACCGCCGCTATCTGCGGCGCGGAAGTCACCAAAGAGCATAATCCTGCCGTTCCTTACACCAAGGAAGAGATGGTTCGTGAAGCAAAGTCTGCCTTTGAGGCCGGCGCCGCCGTCATTCATGTCCACGTCCGTTGGGACGACGGCACGCCCACGCAGGATCGCGAGCGGTTCCGCGAGATCCTCGATGCCATCAAAGAAGCCTGCCCCGGCGTCATTTTGATCCCCTCCACCGGCGGCGCCACCGGCATGACCCCCGAAGAGCGTCTTCAGCCCACCGAGCTGTTCCCCGAAATGGCCACGTTGGACTGCGGCACCTGCAACTTCAGCGACGATATCTTTGTCAACGACATGCCCACCATGCGCGCTTTCGGCAAGCGCATGATCGAGAACGGCATCAAGCCCGAGTATGAGTGCTTCGAGATCGGCCATCTGGACACCGTTCTCAACATGGCTAAGAAGGGCGAAGTTCCCGGCGCTCCCATGCAGTTCAATTTTGTGCTGGGCGTCAACGGCTGCACCCCCGCCACGCCCGAGAATCTGGCCTTCTTGGTCAATAAGATCCCTGCCGGCTCCACCTGGACGGTCACCGGCGTCGGCCGCGGCGCGTTCCCCATGGCCGCCTGCGGCATCATCATGGGCGGAAACGTCCGCGTTGGCTTCGAGGACCATATCTATCTTGGCCGCGGCCAGAAGGCGCAGTCCAACGGCGAGCTGGTGGCTAAGGTTGTTCGTCTGGCCAAAGAGTTGGGCCGCGAGGTCGCCAATCCCGACGAGGCTCGCGTCATCCTCGGCCTGAAGAAATAAGACGTTGTTCCAATCTTAAATTAAAAAACTACAAATAATTTTGAGGAGGTTTTTCCCATGTCCATGAAAGGTAACAAGTACGGCACTCACCGCGTCATCGAGCCCAAGGGCGTTCTGACTCAGGCGGCCTGGAAGGTCGACAACGACATGACCAAGGAGTATTCCAACGAGATCATTTGCGATGTCACTTCTCTGAACATCGACTCCGCTTCCTTCACCCAGATTTCTGAAGCCTGCGGCGGCGACGAGAAGAAGATCGGCGAAATGATTCTGGGCATCGTTGCCGAGCGCGGCAAGCAGCAGAATCCCGTCACCGGTTCCGGCGGTATGTTCAAGGGCGTCGTCGCCCGCATCGGCGAAGACCTGCTGAACAAGCCCGGCTTTGATCTGAAGGTCGGCGACAAGATCGTTTCTCTGGTCTCTCTGTCCATGACTCCGCTGAAGATCGAAAAGATCCTGGCCATCCACAAGGACATCGACCGCGTCGACATCGTCGGCAAGGCCGTCCTGTTCGAGTCTGCTCTGTATGCCAAGATGCCCGAGGATATGTCTGAGCCTCTGGCTCTGGCCGCTCTGGACGTGGCCGGCGCTCCCGCTCAGGCCCGCAAGCTGCCTCACGAGGGCGATAACGTCCTGATCCTGGGCGCCAACGGCAAGTCCGGCGTTCTGTGCGGTTGGGAAGCCATGAAGAAGGTCGGCCCCAAGGGCAAGGTTGTCGGCGTCGTCCGCAATCCCAAGCAGGTTGCCGCTCTGCAGGAACTGGGCGTCTACACCGATGTTATCGTTGCCGACTGCACCAAGCCCGTCCAGGTGATGGAAGAGGCGCTGAAGGTCACCGACGGCAAGGAATACGATCTGTCCATCTGCTGCGTCAACATCGAGTCCTGCGAGATGTCTGCTATTCTGCCTGTCCGTGACGACGGCATGGTCTACTTCTTCTCCATGGCCACCAGCTTCACCAAGGCTGCTCTGGGCGCCGAGGGTATCGGCAAGGACGTCACCATGATTATCGGCAACGGTTACACCAAGAACCATGCCCAGATCACCCTGGACGTTCTCCGCGAGTCTCCCAAACTGCGCAAGCTGTTTGACGAGAAGTACGTCTAATTGATCGGAGTATCACCCGACCTGCAGGAGCCCTCTCCTGCAGGTCTCTCCCGCTAAAAAGTGTTTTTTAACGAAGAAAAGGAGAACAATAGTTATGAGAAAGAGCAGAGAAAACGGCCTGTTTCTGGATGTCCCCGCCGAACAGTGGAACGATTGGCATTGGCAGGTCGAAAACCGCATTGAAACGCTGGAAGAACTGAAAAAGTACATTAAGTTGACTCCCGAAGAGGAAGAGGGCGTCGCCACCAC
>JAFZPW010000027.1 GCA_017552495.1 Clostridia bacterium
GTCCGCGATTGGGAAGCCTTTGAGAAAATGTGGTCCACCGCGCATTCCGCCACCAACCCCGGCGAAGTGGTAGGAAACTGAATCCAAATCGCAAAACAGCGTAGGCAATCAGCGCAGGCCCGCGGCATTCGCCGCGGGCCTGCTATGTTTTATAACAGCCGTCAAAGAAGCACGGTCGCTTCCCCGCCTTTTTACAGATTTTTCACAACAAGGTAGCGGATGGCGTTAAGTACCGCCAGGATCATCACGCCCACATCGGCGATGATGGCGATCCACATATTAGCGAGACCAACGGCGGCCAATGTAAGGCAGATCAACTTTACTGCCAGTGCAAAAACGATATTTTGCCTGACGACGCCCAGGCATTTACGTGAAATTCTGACAGCCTTGGCGATCTTCAGCGGATCGTCATCCATCAGCACTACGTCTGCTGCCTCGATGGCTGCATCGGAGCCCAGCGCACCCATGGCGATGCCGATATCGGCGCGGGAAAGCACCGGCGCGTCATTGATCCCGTCGCCCACAAAGGCCAGCCGATCCTTGGGGCCGCATTCCTGCAAAAGCTCCTCTACACAGGAAACCTTATCCGCAGGCAGCAACTCGGCACGACAGTCGGTCAGGCCGACTTCGGCCGCCACCTTTTCCGCCACGCTTTTCGCGTCGCCGGTGAGCATCACAATCCTGGTCACTCCAGCCTTTCTCAAGGCGGTCATTGCTTCGGCGGAATGCGCTTTCAACTCATCGGAAATGACAATATGGCCGCAGTATGTTCCGTCCAGCGCAACATGGAGGATCGTGCCAACATGGTGGCAGGGATGATACGCCGCGCCGATCATGGTCATCAGCTTCTCGTTGCCGATGGCGACTTCTCTGTCGTCCACGCGGGCAAGGATCCCGTGGCCGCTGATCTCCTGTACCCGCGACACACGATTGGGGTCTATGTGCTTGCCGCACGCTTCCCGCAGGCTGCGACTGATAGGATGGGTGGAATGACATTCGGCCAGCGCCGCGTATTCCAGCAGCTCCGCATCGGTCAAGGACGAATGATGTACGGCGGTGACGGCAAAATTGCCTTTGGTGATGGTGCCTGTCTTATCAAAAGCGACGGTTTTCACCCAGCTCAGCGTTTCCAGATAGTTGGAGCCCTTCACCAATATGCCTTGACTGCAGGCCCCGCCCAGACCGGCGAAAAAACTCAGCGGGATGGAAATGACCACGGCGCAGGGGCAGGAGATGACCAGAAGCGTGCAGGCGCGGAGGATCCAGTTTCCCCAGATCGCGCCGATCCCTGCGCTTCCCTTCGTCAACAGGAGAAACAGCGGCGGCAAAACGGCCAGCGCCAGCGCCGCATAGCAAACGATGGGCGTATAGTATTTGGCAAATTTGGAAATAAAGTTTTCGCTTTTGCTTTTGCGGGATGCGGCATTTTCCACCAGATCGAGGATCTTGCTGGCGGTGGATTCATCGAACTCCGCCGTGGTTCGGATGCGCAGCACGCCGGTCATGTTGATCGAGCCGCTGAGCACGTTCGCTTCCGGACCGACCTCGCGTGGCCTGCTTTCGCCGGTAAGCGCGCCGGTATTGAGCGCGGAGGTTCCCTCCACGATCACGCCGTCCAGCGGCACCTTTTCGCCGGGCTTGACGACGATGATGCTGCCTACCTCCACCTCATCCGGATCGACCTGTTCGGTCTCTCCGTTCTCAGTCTCGAGGTTGGCGTAGTCCGGACGGATGTCCATCAATTCGGTAATGTTCCGGCGGGATTTTCCCACAGCATAACTCTGGAAAAACTCTCCTACCTGATAAAGCAGCATGACCGCAACGCCCTCGCCATATTCGCCCAAGGCGATGGCCCCGATGGTGGCGATGGTCATAAGGAAGTTTTCATCAAAAACCTTTCCGTGGCGAACGCCGTGGAACGCCTTGCGTAAAATATCGTATCCCACCGTCAGATACGGGATCAAAAACAGGAGGAGCACAGCCCATTTGGGCAACTCCGCCGGGACGATCTTCTCACTGATTAGAAACAGCGGTATCCAGAAAACGGCGGAAAGGATGATGCGCAGCAACAGATTTTTCTGTTTTTTGTTCATGGCCTCTCTTCTCCTTAAAAAAACCGGCATCGGTCACAATGGGCCGTACCGGCTGTTTTGCAGTCTTTACAGGAAGATTTCGCAATCCTCCTCGACCTTTTTGCAATTGGTACGCACCGTTTGCATAACGGCGGCGGGATCCACGCCCTCGTCAAATTCCACCTTCATTTTCAAAGTCATAAAGCTCACAGTGCAATCTTTTACGCCGGGCGTTTTTTTTGCGGCATCCTCCATCAGATTGGCGCAGTTGGCGCAATCCACTTCGATCTTATAATTCTTTCTCATCTGACATCCTCCTCTTTCAGTAAACATATGAACATTTGCTCATATGTTTATTATATGCTTTTTCCCGCCGTTGTCAACCTTTTTTTTGAAGCTTCGCGTCAATTAATTGTCCGCAGACCAAACCCCTCGCTTTTTCGCGCTTTCCAATAATGAAGCAGCCCCAAAAAGCAGAGATGCTTTTTGGGGCCACCTTCTGGCGCTGCACCGTAAAAATCTTGACTCTCAGTCGCTTTTACAGCGTATTGCTGGAACCCAGCACGTCACGAATCTTATGGCGCACCATATCCCGCAGGGCGTCGCGACCGTCTTTGAGATACTGGCGGGGGTCAAAATGATCGGGATGCTGGGCAAGATGCTTGCGGACGGCAGCCGTCATGGCAAGACGCAGGTCAGAATCGATGTTGATCTTGCACACCGCCATCTTCGCGGCCTGGCGCAGCATCTCCTCGGGAATGCCGATGGCGTCTGGCATGGCGCCGCCGTACTCGTTGACGATCTTCACAAACTCCTGCGGAACAGAAGAACTGCCGTGAAGCACGATGGGAAATCCGGGCAGACGGCGGCTCACTTCTTCCAGAATGTCGAAACGGAGCTGGGGCTTAACGCCGGGCTTGAACTTAAAGGCGCCATGACTGGTGCCGATGGCAATAGCCAGACTGTCCACGCCCGTTCGGGCGACGAATTCCTCGACCTCGGCAGGATTGGTAAACATGGCGTCGTCCTCGGAAACATTGACGGCATCCTCGATACCCGCCAGTTTGCCCAATTCACCCTCTACGGTGACGCCGTGGGCATGTGCGTATTCCACCACCTGGCGGGTGACGGCGATGTTTTCCTCAAAGCTGCGCTTGCTGCCATCGATCATCACGGAGGAAAATCCACCGTCGATGCAGGACTTGCAGATCTCAAAATCCTCGCCGTGATCCAGATGCAGGGCGATGGGCAGGTCGGTGTCGGCGATGGCCGCCTCCACCAGCTTGATGAGGTAAACATGCTTGGCGTATTTCCGCGCGCCGGCGGAAACCTGTAAAATCACGGGCGACCGCTCAAGCTGCGCCGCTTCGGTGATTCCCTGAATGATTTCCATGTTGTTGACGTTGAAAGCGCCGATGGCGTATCCGCCCTGATAGGCCTTCTCAAACATTTCTTTGGTGGTGACCAGTGGCATAATCATTCCTCCTTATCGGTCGGTGACCAAATCGTTCTGTTTTTATATTATCACCCCTTTTCTTTTGTTGCA
>JAFZPW010000028.1 GCA_017552495.1 Clostridia bacterium
GGCTGGAGGCTGAAAGCGCCCGCTCGCTGTGCCGGGTGCGGCGGGACGGGCGTCTGCTGGAAATTCCCGTCGAAGATCTGGTGGAGGGCGACATCGTGCTGCTTCAAGCGGGTGACGGGATCCCCGCTGACGGCATTTTGCGCAAGGGTCTGCTGCGCTGCGATCAGGCGGCCCTGTCCGGCGAGAGCCGTGAGGTGGAAAAGCGCGCCGGACCTGTCTGCATCCCCGACCGATGGGATCCCGCAGACCCCCATCAGCTCTTCCGGGGCGCCGGGATTGCCTCCGGCGAAGGCGTCATGCAGGTGCTTCGTGTGGGAGAGCGCACGCTGCTGGGCAGCATGGCTCTTTCCCTTCAGGAGCGTCCGCCAGAAGGGCCGCTCCGTCTGCGGCTTACGCGGCTGGCAAAAGCCATGAGCCGCCTGGGCTACGGCGCGGCGGCGCTTGTGGCGTCGGCCGATCTGTTTCAACGGATCGTACTGGCCAACGGCTTCGCCCCTTCGCTCATCCTGTCTGAGCTCTCTCATCTGCCCTCGCTGCTGTCTCATCTGCTCCACGCCGCCACGCTGGCCTTGAGCGTGGTCATCGTGGCGGTGCCCGAGGGTCTGCCCATGATGATTACCGTGGTGCTCTCCCGCAGTATGCTGCGGATGCAACGGGATCAGGTGCTTGTTCGGACGCTGACGGGCATCGAAACGGCGGGCAACCTCAACATCCTGTTCACCGACAAAACTGGCACCCTCACCCGGGGGCGGCTGACGGTGGAGGCCATGCTCCTGGGCGACGGGACGCTGCGGGAGCGGAGCGCTCTGCCCGCGCTTCCCCTGCTGTGGCCCGCTTTGCGGGAAAGCTGCCGCTTCAACACCGCCGCGCAATGGAGCGACCGGGGACTTTCCGGCGGCAATGCCACCGACCGGGCTCTGCTGGAGCTTTCGGGAAAAGAGTCGCTTGCGCCCCGCCGAACCCGGCATCTCCCTTTTGATCCCTCCAAAAAATACGCCGCCTGCGCTCTGGAGGGCGGACGCTTTCCCTGTTACGTCACCGGTGCGCCCGAACTGCTGCTGCCCCGCTGCGACCGATGGCTCTCGGAAACGGGCCCCCTTCCCCTGCGGGAGCAGACCATGCTGGACCGGCTCTGGCGGGAGCAAGCCGCACAAGGAATGCGGGTGGTCTGTCTCTGCGCCGGCGAGGTGCGGGACGGCGGCGGAACACTGACTCTTTTGGGTCTGGCCCTCATCCGCGACGGCCTCCGCCCCGAAACCCCGGAGGCCCTTCGCCGCATCACAGGGGCCGGGGTGCGGGTCATCATGGTCACCGGCGACAATGCCGACACTGCCCGCGCCATCGCCGCCTCGGCAGGACTTTTGCGGGGCGGCGGCGAGGTGCTCACCTCCCAACAGCTCAGCGGGATGACCGACCGGCAGCTCCAGGAACTTTTGCCCCGCCTGCGAGTGGTGGCAAGGGCTCTGCCCACAGACAAAAGCCGCCTGGTGCGGGCAGCACAGGCGGCGGGGCTTGTGGTCGGCATGACGGGCGACGGCATCAACGACGCCCCGGCTCTCCGTCTGGCCGACGTGGGCTTCTCCATGGGCAGCGGCACCCGTGTGGCCAAGGAGGCCGGAGACATCGTCATTTTGGACGACAACATCGCCTCCATCGGCCGGGCCATCCTTTACGGACGCACGGTCTTTCGCAGCATTCGCCGCTTTCTGGTCTTTCAGCTCACCATGAATCTCTCGGCGGTGGCGGTATCGGTGCTGGGCCCGCTTTTGGGTGTGGAAACGCCCATCACGGTAATCCAGATGCTGTGGATCAACATGATTATGGACACGCTGGCCGGGCTGGCCTTTGCGGGGGAAGCGCCCCGGGAAGAGGAAATGCGCCGCCCGCCCTATCCCCGGGATGCGCCGGTTTTGACCCGGGGGATGCTGGGGCAGATCGCCGGATTGAGTCTCTGGCTGGCGGGTTTGTCCGCCGTCTTTCTGCGGCTTCCTGTGTTTCGGGCCCGATTTGGATGGGAAACGGGCGGATTTTTGACGGCCTTTTTTGCCCTGTTCGTCTTTTCCGGGCTGGCAGCGGCCTTTTGCGCCCGCACCGCGCGAAAAAATCTGCTGGCCGGCTTGGGACAAAACCGCTCGTTTTTACTGGTGATGGGATTCGCCGCAGCGGTGCAGCTTCTGCTGCTCTATTTTGGCGGCGCGGTCTTCCGCACCCAGCCTCTTTCCCTTCCCGTTTTGGGGCAGGTGATCCTGCTGGCCCTTTCCGTGATCCCTGCCGATCTGTTGCGAAAAACGGTTTTCCCTGCGGCAGAATAAAAAAGAGGAGCGCTTGCTCCTCTTTTATTGATTGTGTCAAGCGGTCGTCTGCCGTCCGGCGGCGTCCTCCTGCGCCCACTGCGCCATGCAGCGCTGACGCCAATGGCTTTTTTTATAATAAAGATATTGCAAAACGCTGCACACCAGCCATCCCAGCGGATAACCCAGCGCCACAAACCGCACGTCGTGGATAAACAAGCTGCCAACATACAGATAGATCTGACGGAAAAAGACGAAGGAAAACAGCATCATGGCCATGGGCGCTTTGGAATCCCCCGCGCCTCGCAGCGCGCCGGAATATACCTGATTGAGGCAGCAGATCACATAAAACGGCGAGTTCAGACGGATAAACAGCCGCCCGTATTCCAAAACGCCGGTTTTTTCGCTGAAGATGCGCAGAGCGGGCATACAGAACAGATTGAGCAGCGCGATGAGCGCCGCCGTCACGCCGACAGACAGCCAGATCGCCGTGCTGACGCCCTTTTCCGCCCGTTTGAGATTCCGTGCGCCGATGTTCTGTCCCACAAAGGTGGTGCCGCCCATGGTAACGCTCTGCATGGGAAGCAAAATAAATTGATCCAGCCGGTGATAGCAGCCCCAGCCCGCCATGCAGTCGGCGCCGAAATCGTTAACATAGCCCTGCACGAACACATTGGAAAATGCCGTGAGCGTCCGCTGCAGCGCCGAAGGCAGACCGATGTTGAAAATATTTTTGAGGACCGTGGGATAAATCCGCAATTTTTGGGGAATGAAGCGATAGTTTTCCTCGCTGCGGCTCAAAACCAGCAAAATCAGCCCCGCCGAGAGAAATTGGGCCAAAACGGTAGCGTAGGCCACGCCCTCTACCCCCATGTGGAGCACCAGAACAAAGACCAAGTCCAAAACGGTGTTGATCACCGAGCAAAACACCAGAAAATACAGCGGCCGTCTGCTGTCGCCCACGGCGCGCAGGATGCCGGAACCCATATTATAAAGCACCAGGCCTGAGATCCCGGCGAAATAAATCTGCAAATAGGTCTTTGCCGCGGGAAACACGTCGGCAGGCGTCTTCATCAGGCGGAGCATTATCGGCGCCATGGTGACGCCGACGACGGTGAAAATCAGTCCGATGGCGATGGTCATGCCCACGGTGGTGTGGACGGCCCGATGAACGCCCTCGTCGTCCTTCGCGCCGAAACGCTGGGAGATGACCACCCCCGCGCCCACCGAAAGTCCCATGAAAAACCCCACCAGCATATTGGTGATGGAGGAAGTGGAGCCCACGGCGGCCAGCGCCTCGGTGCTCACAAACTGGCCCACCACGATGCTGTCCACCGTATTATACATCTGCTGAAACAGATTTCCCAGCATCAGCGGCAGAGCAAAGGTCACAAGCTGCTTCCAGATGATCCCCTGTGTCATATCCCGGGAGCGCGTCGCGCTTTCCTTGTTCATACGACAGCCCCTCCTCTCTGTTGTAATAGAATTCCAATTTCATGATACTGCAATCAGGTCTGCTTTGCAAGTCTGACTTTTGCGCCATTGAACGAAACCACCGATTGTTCCGCATTTCTATCAAAAAGCAAAAATTATCCGTTTTATCGGACTAAATTGGCGGTATACTGACAGCAGAACGCAAAAGGAGGCAGCCTTATGAACCGACAAATCAAAATGATTGCCCGCACGCTGACGGCGCTGGGCGGCTCGCTGCTGCTTTGGGCGTCCATGCTCTCTGACGGCGACGCGCCCATCGCGCCCGTGCTGCTGCTTGCCGCGTCGAGCCTTGTTTGCCTGCTTGGCGGCACGGGACTGAGATATCTCTGCTCTGACCAGGGGCGCGCCTTCCGCAGGCGGCTGTCTGCCTCATTCTCCGCGCCTGCCGCGCCGCCCGCTTCCGTCCGGAAAGAGCGGATCATCCCCTTTTCGAAAGCAAGCTGA
>JAFZPW010000029.1 GCA_017552495.1 Clostridia bacterium
CCCAGCGCATCCTGGGGGGAGAGAACTGCGCCATCATCACCGACGCGGGCACCCCCGCCATCTCCGATCCGGGCACCGATCTGGTGGCGCTGTGCGCCGGGTTGGGCATCGAGGCGGTGGCCGTTCCCGGTTGCTCGGCGGTGGTGTCGGCCCTGAGCATCTCGGGCATGGCCTGCGGAAGATTCACCTTCGAGGGCTTTCTTTCCACCACGAAGAAGAGCCGGATGGAGCATCTGCGCGAGGTGCAATACGAAAAGCGCACCATGGTCTTTTACGAAGCGCCCCACAAGCTTTTGCGGACGCTGCAGGATATGCTGGAAGTCTGGGGTGACCGGCCCGTCGCCCTGTGCCGGGAACTCACCAAGCTCCACGAGGAATGCTTCCGCACCACCCTTTCTCAGGCGGTGGAGCATTATACCGAACATCCGCCCCGGGGCGAGTTTGTGCTGGTGATCGGCGGCTGCGGAGAAGAGGCGGTCCCCAAGCCCCAGCCCGATCTGCTGGCGCTGGTGGGCGAACTGATGGCGGGCGGAATGCCCCTGATGAGCGCCGTCAAGCAGGTGTCGCGGGAGTATAACGCCCCCAAAAACCGCCTGTATCAGCAGGCGCTGGAGCGATACGGAAATGACTGACCGGCCGCTTGTTCCCCCGGAGGATTATTTGCGGGACGCCGTTTCCCTGGCCAGACGGCTTCTGGGCTGCCGCTTGATCCACGAAACGCCGGAAGGACGCTGCGGCGGCATTATCGTGGAGACCGAGGCCTATATGGGGCTTTTTGACGACGCGGCTCACAGTTATCGGGGGCGGCCAGGCGGACGGGTCAACGTCCAGTACGGCCCCGGCGGGACGGCCTATATCTATCTGATTTACGGGATCCATAACTGCTTCAACGTGGTGGCCAACGAAGCGGGCGTTCCCGAGGCGGTGCTGGTGCGGGCGCTGGAGCCCAATGTGGGGCTGGAACGGATGCGCCTGCGCCGCCCCAAGGCGAAAACCGACCTGCAGCTTTGCGCGGGGCCGGGCAAACTGTGCGCGGCGCTGGGCATCACAAGGGCGCAGTACGGGCTCGATCTGCGGGGCGGGACGCTGTATATCGAAGACCGGTGCGCCGAGCCGCCCATCGACGCCTCTTTGCGCATCGGCGTGGGTTACGCCAAAGAATGCCGGATGAAACCATGGCGCTTTACGGTGCGGGACAACCCCTATGTCAGCGTTCCCGCGGGAAAGGAGAAGCAATATGACGGAATATGAACTCAATGCCTTTCAATCGGAATTCGACCCGGTGAAAGCGGCGGACAGCCTGAAGGAAGACAACTCGCGGGAAAATAAGATCCGCACCTTCGCCGTCCTCAAGACCTCGTATTTTCTGGCTTTTACCAAGGGGCCGGGGCGGCTGGCCGTCCTCAACAAAAAGGACGGAACGGCGCTGATCGCCGTGTTTACCAACCGGGCCGAGCTGGAAAAATGGCCCTTTGAAAAGCAGGAGGTGGGGGAGTTCCCCTATGAGACCCTGAATAAAATGGTGCGGGACAACGCCCGGCTGGACGGCGTCGTCATCAACCCCTTCGGCGCGTCCATGACCCTGCGCCGCCCGCAGCTCAGCGATATCGACCTGACCATGCGCGCGGCGGCGGGCGCCGGGGGCAAGCGGGAGTTGCGGCTCAAGGCCACCCGGGATTATCCCATGGGATTGCCCGCGGCGCTGCGGGAACTGATGGAAGAGCATCCCGAGGTCTACCGGGTGTGGCTGGTGGCGGCTCACGCCGAGGGCGAGCACACCGACCACAAGCTGTTCATCGTGGATTTCGACGGGAAGCGGGAGGATCTTTTCCCGCTGATCGGGCAAGCCGTCCGCCCCTATCTGCGGGAGGGCGAGCCGGTGGAGCTGCTCAAGGCCGACCTGACCCTGCTGCGCATCGCCGAGCAGGCCGCAAAGCCCATGTATGTAAAGGAATAGAACGGAAGCAAGCGCCGCAACGCCGGCGCTTTTGCTTAACTCCGAAGCGCGGGAAATCGGCGCAAGATCCCAAAATAGAACGATATTCTAAAAAGCTATTGACAGGCGCGGGGCCGAATGGTATGCTAAAAATAGAATGATATTCTAATTTAGGGGGCTCAGCGGTGAAAGGACGTATCTATTACTTTACCGGCACGGGAAACAGCATGCGGGCGGCGCGTGTGATCGCGCAAAAGCTAGGGGATACCGAGATCGTTTCCATGCGGAACGATCCCCGCGAATGCTCCGCGGCCGACTGCGACATGGTGGGATTCGTTTATCCCGTCTATCATTGGACCATGCCCGCCCACGCGGCGGCGTTTGTGGAGGGCTTGGAGATCAACCCCAACGCCTATGTCTTTGTCGTTGCGATGCCCAGCTTTATCTGCGGGATCGCCTGCGAACGCCTCGCCGGGATCCTGGCGGAAAAAGGCATTCCCATCCATTACGGCAATCTTGTATACAGTGTGGCAAACTATGCCATCGTGTATCCGCCGTTCCCTCCGGCAAAGCTTCGCATTCCGGGAACGGAGCGGAAGCTCCGGAGCATCGCGGACGATATTTCGGAGAAAAAGCGGCGAGCCTTTCCCCGTGCAGGAAAGCTCATCAAAGGGCGCAGGGATCGCTTGATGACGCCGTATCTGGCGCTTCAGAAGTATGCGGACAATCCGTTTACCGTCAGCGGCGATTGCGTTTCCTGCGGGCTGTGCAGCCGGGTGTGCCCCTGCAAAAACATCGTCCTTCAAAACGGGAAGCCCACATTTCAGCATCATTGTGCCAACTGCATGGCCTGTATCGTGAACTGCCCCAAACGCGCCATCGGATATGATATCACTGGAGGCGACAGGAAGCTTCTGGACGCGATGAGCCCTAAAACGCCCCTCGTCAAGTGGATGGGGCTGCCCGCGAAGCGGAAGCTCTACAGAAATCCCTTCATCACCGCAAATGATCTGACAAAGGACAGAGAACTATGGCAAGAAGAGGCGAAACCAGAGAAATCCTGATCAACGCCGCGACAAAGGCGTTTTTCCAAAACGGCTTTGAAAAGACCTCTGTAAAAATGATTCTGGAAGAAGCCCATATCGTTACGGGGAGCTTCTATCATTTCTTTCCATCGAAAGAGGCCCTTTTTGAGGCGGTGATGGAACGGTTTCTGGAAGAATACGCGCAGCGGATGGGCGCCATATTCCGCAACGACGCCCTTGCCGCGGAGCAGATCGCGGCGCACGTCTTCGGGGAACTCCGGCGGACTTCCGAAACATACTACAACATTCTTCAGGGAGATAAGCTCCACTGGACGGTTCAGGCAGCTCTGCACGACCGGACGCTGGACGCGATGGTTCAGCCGCTGGCGCAGGCGATCGCCAAAAGAAAGACGCCTGGGTCGATCACAAACTTTCTTGCCGTTGACGATGTCACTTTGGCAAAAATCCTCATCAAGGGGACGGAGGCGGTGATTTCCGGGCAAACGGCTGCGGGCGCCCGGCAGTTTGTGCCGGAAAAGGCGCAAAGCGCCATCCTGGAATTCTGGAAGCGGATCATCCGTTTCTGATTGCCGAAAAGCGAATACCCTGCCGCCCCGGGCAAACGCCCGGGGCGGTTTTTCATCGGCAGCCGCCGCCCGACAGGGGGAACTTGAGTTCCTCCGCCGTTTCCAAAAGGGCGGTTTTTACGCCGCTTTTTACCACAAAATACAGGGCAAACAGCGCCACCGCCAGCCCCAGCAGTCCCATTAGAAGGGTGTCGTTGTTTGCCTGCGGCTTGCCGCCGGGGGGCGGACAGGGCTCGGGGCCGCAGTTCACCGGCTCAAAAGAAGAAAATCCCGGCATAGGCCATCCTCCTTACGGGCGCAGACGCCCGAGAAGCGTCTGATATTGCGCTTCCGCCGCGGAAAAATCCATGTGGGGGCGGAAGATGGCCTCGATTCTGTCGTGGAAGGCGTGGGCGCTGGCGATGTGACGCACGGCCTCGTCCAAAAGGGCGCGCTCGGTCTGCTCCAGACGGCGCAAACGGTTCCGCAGCGGACGCATCGCCTCCCGGGGAAGCATGGCGTCCACGCGGATGACCCGGTTGACCGAAAGCGAGGCGGGCAGGCCGCCGTCGTCGGTGACAAAGGCCAGCGACAGCTCCGGCAGCAGCAGATGGCGGACACGCTGGGGCTCCAGCGGGTCGAGGCAGACAAAAACCGTCAGATCGCGGGCGAGGGCCTCGTCCCGAAGGCGTTCCAGCATGGGCTGCGCCAGACCGAACCGATCCTCCAGCGCCACGATCCGGCTGGCGCAGGCCGCCGCGGTATCGTCCAGAAACAGCCGACCCTTCGGCGTGATGCCGTCGAGAAAGCGAAGGCGCAGGCGGGGGGCGCTGCCCGGCAAAAGCAGACGGCGGGCCAGCCCAAGGGCCCGTTTTTCAGCTTTTTCCCCCGGAAAAAGAGGCCGGACGGCCTGGCGGAGCTGTTCCCGGGTCAGAGCCGCCGCCCCCAGAAGACGATAGGCCGCGGCGTATTCCGTGCGGGAGGCAGCTTGCAGGGCGGCAAGCGCATCCCGCTTTTCCGCCAGCTCCGCCGGGGCGAGGGGCGGCGGCATAAAGAGATATTCCCCGTCGCAGCCGGGAAACTCCGGCTCAAAAACATGGGGCGCCGTTCCGTCCAAAAGGGCCAGATCGGGGAAGATCGCCCCGTCCAGCGAATCGGGGTCGGAGGAACAAAGAATTTCCTCGTCCGCGCCGCCCAGCAGAGCGGAAAGGGCGCGGATACAGGTGGATTTTCCGCTGCCTGGCCCGCCCTTTACGGCAAAGATGCGGCGGCCCGGCTCATGCCGCAAAGCGGGGTAAAGGGAGAAAAAGCCGTCTTTTGTGTTGGCGCCAAGAAAAAAACGAAGAGCCATAGGAAGGATTCCTTTCCGTTTGATTTTGCTTCATTCTATGGCGAAAGGCGGAAAAAGGTGAAAACGATTGACAAACGCACGTCTTTTGAGTAAAGTAAGGGAAGGATCTCAAAACAGAGGAGGAGCGATCATGAGCAACACGATCAAAGGAAAGATCGAAATGGCAAACGGCGCGGTGATGGCTTTGGAACTGTATCCCGACGTGGCGCCCAAATCGGTGGAGAATTTCGTGAAGCTGGCCGAGAGCGGCTTTTACGACGGACTGACCTTCCACCGCATCGTCCCCGGCTTCGTCATTCAGGGCGGCGATCCGCTGGGCAACGGCACCGGCGGCCCCGGCTGGACGATCCCCGGCGAGTTCAATTCCAACGGCTTCCGCAACGATCTGAAGCACGAACGAGGCGTCCTTTCCTGGGCGCGGACACCCGATCCCAATTCCGCGGGCAGTCAGTTTTTCATCATGGTGGACGAGGCCCCCTATCTGGACGGGGAATACGCCGCCTTCGGCCGCGTGACCGAGGGGCTGGAAATCATTGACCAGATCGTAAACGGCGAGCACGGCGCCCGCCCCGTGATGAAAAAAGTCCGGATCAAAAAGAATAAATAAGCCCGAACAATAAAAACCCAAAAGGGTTTGCCATGCGTGAATATGCGGGCAAAGCCCGACCGGAGCGTATGCAAAGGAAAGGGGCCCCCGAAAAGCCCTGCTTTTTTGGGAGAAGTGAGTTCGAGACCTTCCTCACTTAAAACAAAACTAAAGGAGACAAGTGAATATGAAAGAAAACAAGACGCTTTATCTGACCCAGGGCGCGGCAGTGGCCGCGCTGTATGTGGCGCTGACCTATCTGGCCTCGGCGATGGGACTTTCCTCCGGCGTGATCCAGGTGCGGTTTTCCGAGGCGCTGACCATCCTGCCCTGCTTTTTCGGGGCGGCGGTGCCCGGCCTGTTCGCGGGATGCCTGCTGGCCAACCTGCTCACGGGGGCCGTGGTGTGGGATGTGGTCTTTGGCAGCATCGCCACGCTTTTGGGCGCCATCGGCACCCGGCTTTTGCGGAAAAACCGCTGGCTGGCCTGCCTGCCGCCCATCGTCAGCAACGTGCTGATCGTGCCCTTTGTACTGGTTTACGCCTATGGCGTGCCTGACACCATTCCTTATCTGATGCTCACGGTGGGCGTCGGTGAGGTGATTTCCTGCGGCATTCTGGGCCAGCTTTTATATACCGCCCTGGACAAACGGCGGGATCTCCGCTTTTTGCGGGATCGCTGAAAAAAGCGCCTCTGTTTTGAAAATCTTTGCCGGAAAGCCTTGCTTTCCGGCATTTTTGTTGCGAAAAGACGGAAAAGCGGTTATAATCAAAATAGGGAAAAAGGAATTTTCCCGGCCCCGTCCGCTCGGGAAAGAAGCTTTGCGGGCGATCTAACGTGAAAACGAGGTGAAACTCCTTGAACAGCAAAAAACGCAGACTTTTGTTTCTGGTAAACGCCCATGCGGGAAAGGAGGCCATCCGCGCCCCCTTTCTGCAGGTGATGAATACCTTTGTCAAGGCGGGCTATCAGCCCACGATTTATATCACGCAGCGCAGCGGCGAGTTGCCTGAGCTGGCGGCCCGCGAGGCGGGGGACTATGATCTAGTGGTGTGCTCCGGCGGCGACGGGACGCTCAACGAGACCATCAACGGCCTGATGCGGCTGGAGCATCCGCCGGTGCTGGGCTATATTCCCGCCGGCACCACCAACGATTTCGCCGCCAGCCTCTGCCTGCCGCACAGCATCGAGGCGGCCGCCAGCGTGGCGGTGACGGGAACCACCATCGCCGTGGATGTGGGCAGATTCGGCGAGGATTATTTTTCCTATGTGGCGGCCTTCGGCGCGTTTACCGACGTGCCCTATGCCACCAGTCAGGAGGCCAAAAATATCCTGGGCAAGATGGCCTATGCGCTGGAGGTTGCCCAACGGCTGGGCAATTTGCCCTCTTACCGCATCCGTCTGGAGTACGACGGCGGCGTTATTGAGGACGAGATCCTCATCGGGCTGGTGAGCAACAGCAGCTCGGTGGCCGGCTTCCCACTGGGGAAGTGGATCGACGTTTCCATGAACGACGGACTTTTGGAGGTCACGCTCCTTCGCAAGCCGCCCATGCTCATTGAGCTTACCCGAGTCATGAACACCCTGCTCAGCGGCGAGCTGGACGAGGAGTTGATCTATTCCATAAAAACCAAAAAACTGCGCATCACCTGCGACGCACCCATCCCCTGGACGCTGGACGGAGAATACGGCGGCTCGCGCCAGGCGGTGGACATCGAAAACGTCCATCAGGCGCTGCGGATCAATGTGCCTTCCGAGCAGCTTGAGATGAAAAAACGGAAGGGGCTCCTCCATGATTAAAACAAAGTTCGGCCTGTGGGACGGAGCGGCGTGCTTCCTCGTTTTGCTGCTGGCGCTGGGGCTGGCGCTGGGGCTGCATGCCGGGGCAAAAAACGGCGGCGCCGTGGTGGCCGTCAGCGCCGACGGCGCTTTGGCGCTGCAAAGACCGTTGGAGGGGACGGAGGGGCGCTTCCCCATCGACGGGGAATACCCGCTCACCGTCTGCATCTCCGGCGGGAGGGTGTGGGTGGAGGACTCCCACTGTCCCGGGGGCGATTGTCAGGCGCAAAGACCCATCTCCCGGCCGGGGCAGAGCATCGTCTGCCTGCCCGGACGGATCACCGTGGCCATCCGGGGCGGCGACGGCGCAGCCGACCTGATCGTGGGGTGAGCGGATGCGAAGGACGGTAAAAAAGCTGACGCTGTGCGCCCTTTTGACGGCGCTGGCCCTGGGACTCTCGTATGTGGAACGGCTGATCCCGATGGGACTTTTGATCCCCCTGCCGGGGATCAAGCTGGGGCTGGCCAATGTGGTGACGCTGTTCGCCCTGTGCTTTTTGGGGCCGGGGCCGGCCTTTGCCGTTTTGATCGCCCGATGCTTTTTGGGCAGCTTGTTCGCGGGCAGCCTTTCGGGGCTGGTCTTTTCGCTGACGGGCGGCCTTCTGGCCATGGTCGTGATGGCGGCCGCCCGCAAGGGCGGGCGGCTTTCGGTCTATGGCATCAGCGTGTGCGGCGCGGCGGCTCACAACGCGGGGCAGATCTGCGCCGCCATGGCGGTGATGAAAACGCCGGCGGCGATCTCTTATCTGCCGGTGCTGCTGGTGACCGCCGTTTTTGCCGGCGCGCTGACGGGCGCGGCGGCGGCGGGCGTGTTTCGCGCCGCGCAGGCCGCGGGCTTTGCGCGGACATGGAGCCGGGAAACGAATGGAAAACAAGGAGGCGCGACATGACCGAACGGGAAACGTTGCAAAACTGGATCGACGAAAGCCGGCGCATCGTCTTTTTCGGCGGGGCGGGGGTGAGCACCGAATCGGGCGTGCCCGATTTCCGTTCGCAGGACGGGCTGTACCGGCAGACCTGGAAATACCCGCCCGAAACGATTTTGAGCCATACCTTTTTCCGGCAGAACACGGCGGAATTTTACGAATTTTACAGGGCGAAAATGCTGCCGCTGGAGGCGAAGCCCAACGCGGCGCACAAAAAACTGGCCGAACTGGAGCGGGCCGGAAATCTGACGGCAGTGATTACCCAGAACATCGACGGACTGCATCAGGCGGCGGGCAGCCGAAACGTGCTGGAACTTCACGGTTCGGTACATCGCAACTACTGCACCCGCTGCGGGCGGTTTTTTGACGCGGATTTTATCAAAAAATCGAAGGGCGTGCCGCGCTGCGACTGCGGCGGGATCGTCAAGCCCGACGTGGTGCTTTATGAGGAGAGTCTGGACGGCGATGTGATATCCCGGGCGGTGGAGGCGCTGGAAAACGCCGATCTGCTCATCGTGGGGGGCACGTCGCTGGCGGTTTATCCGGCGGCGGGGCTCATTCAATATTACGGCGGGCGACGCATCGTGCTCATCAACCGGGATCCAACGCCCTACGACGGCCGGGCGGGGCTGATCCTGCGGGAGCCCATCGGGCAGGTGCTGGGGAGCGTGGCGGTTGGATGAGCGATCGCACCATCCTGCATTGCGACTGCAACGGTTTTTACGCCTCCTGCGAGCAGCTCCGGCATCCGGAACTTAAACGCGTTCCCATGGCGGTGTGCGGCGACCCGGAAAGCCGCCACGGGATCATCCTGGCCAAAAACGAGCTGGCCAGGGGCTTCGGCGTAAAAACGGCGGAAACCATCCGCGAGGCAAAGGCAAAATGCCCCGATCTGGTGCTGGTGCCGCCACACCACGAGGACTATGCCCGCTGGTCCAAGGTGGTGAACGCCATCTATCAGCGCTATACCGAGCAGGTGGAGCCCTTCGGCATCGACGAGAGCTGGCTGGATGTGACGGGAAGCCGGACGCTCTTCGGCGACGGAAAGACCATCGCAGACCGCCTGCGCCGGGAGGTGCGGGAGGAAACGGGGCTGACCATCTCGGTGGGGGTGTCCTTCAACAAGATCTTTGCCAAACTGGGCTCCGATCACAAAAAGCCCGAC
>JAFZPW010000030.1 GCA_017552495.1 Clostridia bacterium
ATACGCGTCGTCCAGCGACCTCTCGGCGGGCAAAAAAGCCATATAAGTCTGGGTGTTATATTCTCCGGTATCCAACTGCTCCAACTCACTCTCGTTTCCGTCTTCATCGGTCAGGGTGATGAAATCGTTGCCGTATTCCTCGTTCAAGGGAATCCCTCCCGTTTTTGATTTGCTTTTTTATTGTAATTGTATTATAATCCATTTTATCAAAAAATGCAACGCCCTTTTGTCGAAGAAATCAGGCTCCGAAGCAGGAAAATTTCATAAAAAGCCCTTGACAGCAGCCCGGGCGTCTGTTATACTATCTTCGCAAAAGAAAGCAGGACTGCCGTCCTCACCTCCATGTGATAAGAAGAGGTCAACAAGTCCGCAGGATCCGGGGGATCTCTGCTTTTGTTCGGACGGCTGTTTTGCCGCCCGTTTTTGATTTTCAGGAGGTGTTCAGACATTAGCACTTTGGAGCATCAGATCAACGAAGAGATCCGGGACAAGGAAGTCCGTCTGATCGACAGCGACGGGAGCCAGATGGGGATCGTCCCGATCCAGCAGGCGATGCAGGTCGCCGTGGAGCGCGGCCTTGACCTGGTCAAGATTGCCCCCAAGGCCGAGCCGCCCGTCTGCCGCGTGATGGATTACGGCAAGTTCCGCTTTGAACAGGCCAAAAAGGAAAAGGAAGCCCGCAAAAACCAGAAGACCGTGGACATCAAAGAGGTGCGTCTTTCCGCCAAGATCGACGTCCACGATTTTGAGGTGCGCGTCAAAGCCGCGGAGAAGTTTCTCAAGGGCGGCGACAAGGTCAAGGCGAGCATCCGCTTCCGCGGCCGCGAAATGGCCCATACCGATATCGGTCTCGGCGTGATGCAGCGCTTCGCGGAGGCCTGTGCTGAGTTTGGCACGGTGGAGAAAGCCGCCAAGCTGGAAGGCCGCCAAATGCTGATGTTTATCGCCCCCAAGAAATAATGTTATCAAAGCAAATCGCTTTTATTTAGGAAGGAGCAGCAACCATGCCGAAAATCAAATCCCATTCCGGCGCAAAAAAGCGTGTCGCTGTCACGAAGACCGGAAAAGTCAAGCTGAACAGCATGAACAGACGTCATGACATCAAGGGCTGTAAGTCTACCAAGCGCAAGCGCCATCTGCGCAAAGCGTTCTACGCCGGCAGCACCCTGGCCCCCACGCTGAAGCGTCTGGTTCCGTACAAATAACCCATAGTCAGAAGGAGGAAGTAACATGGCAAGAGTGAAGGGCGCGATGATGACGCGCAAAAGAAGAAAAAAGATCATCAAGCTGGCGAAGGGTTACTGGGGCAACAAAAAGAACCACTTCAAGGTAGCCAATCAGCAGGTGATGAAGTCCCTGCGTTACGCCTATGTGGGCCGCAAGCTGAAGAAGCGCGATTTCCGCCGTCTGTGGATTTCCCGCATCAACGCCGCCTGCAAGTTGAACGACATCAATTACAGCCGTTTCATGAACGGTCTGAAGAAGGCCGGCATCGAGCTCAATCGCAAGATGCTCTCGGAGATCGCCATCTCCGACGCCGCCGCTTTCACCGCTCTGGTGGAAAAGGCCAAGGCCGCTCTGTAACAGGAGATTTGAAAGCCCACTGCTTTGCAGTGGGCTTTTTGTTTTTGCACCGGCGGTTGCACAAACGCTGTTGTTTTTCGCTTTTCAAAAAATTTTTAATGTTTTTCGATAAAAAATACTTGACAAACATAGCCCTGCATGGTATGCTTGTACCATCCGATCAAGGGAGGCAATTTTTATGAAGAACATGATGAAAACAGCGAAAGGACTCGATATCTTCGCCCGGATCCTGTTCTGGCTTTTGGCAGTATGCGGCGCAGTGTGCGTGATCAGCGCGATCATCACCTGCATCTTTTCCCCGCAGATCAAAAGTGCGTTTACCTCAGGTGAGTTTCATAATGTCCTCCTCATCGACGAACACCCGATGAGCAGCTTCTTGGAGCCGACGGCGGCCAATGCTTCCGCTTTTATCAACCTTTGTCTGTCCGCGCTTGTTTGCTGCGTGCTTTTTTCCGCCGCAATGATGTACGGACTCCGGATCTTCCGCCACATTCTTTCCCCGATGAAGGAGGGGAGTCCCTTTGCGGGCAGTGTCAGCGGCGATCTGCGCAAACTGGGCTGGCTGACTCTGATTTTCGGCGGCGCGGTCATTTTGCTTTCCATGGTTCTTCAGTCTGCCGCGGCAAAAATATTTGTGGGAAGGATGATGACCTTTTCCTTTGACTTTTCCTTTCTTTTCGTCGCAGCCGTCCTGTTCCTCTGCTCCTATATTTTCCGCTATGGCGAAGCATTGCAGCAACAGGCGGACGAAACGCTGTAAGCAAAAAGGAGTGTCTTATCATGAATCGGAATTCTTTCGTCAACAACCGGGAAGAGAAAAAGACGTTTATGCGGCGGATCCGCCTTCCTTTTGGGATTGCGCTGTTTCTGACGGGGTTCTATGCCGTCACGGGGCTGATCTCGATCATCCGCACCGGTTTTCCAAGCGGCGCCGGGTCGGAGTTCTGGATCACGGCAGTGCGCTCTCTGCTCTTTTTTGCCGCTATGGTATGCGCTTTTGTCGCGCTGATCAAGGCGGCGCTGGATTCCCGCCCCTTTTCCAAAACGCTGACGGTCTGCATGAAGATCATCGCCGGGCTCTATCTCGCCGCCTCCTTTGGGCTTCCCCGCATTCCTGGCTATCAGACCAATTTTCAGATTCTCGGCAGCGGCAGAGGGACGCTTCTGGACGGCACCTATCTGATGCTGGGCGTCTTGCTCTGGCTGCTGGCCGCAGTGGTGCAGGTGGGCTTTGAGCAGCAAAACGATCTGGACTGTACGCTTTGAGAGGAGGCGCGTCTGATGATTATCCTGCGTTTAGACCGGGTCATGGCCGACCGGAAAATATCTCTCAACGAACTTGCCGCTCAGGTTGGCATCTCCAACGTCAACCTTTCCAACATCAAAACGGGCAAGATCAGCGCCGTTCGCTTCTCCACCCTCAATGCCATCTGCCGCGTGCTGAAGTGCCAGCCGGGGGACATTCTGGAGTATCAGCCCGACGAATCCCCCGCGCCGTAACCGCCTTCCGATGCAAAAAAGCGCCCCTTCGCGCACACTTCATAAGGATGTTGCTTTGAGGCAGTTGTCACTGACGAAAAGAATATGAACCAGGCGTGACCGAAGTGGTCACGCCTGATTTGATTATTGCGGTCTCCGGATTTTGTGGGTCAAAATCCGATGCTCGTTATAACTGCGGACAAGATAAGACCTGTTCGACAAATGGGAAATTGTCGCTCATATTCCGCTGATGTGGTCATCCATATTTGCCTTTATGACATAGCTGCCGTTCTCTGTGATTTTCCAAATGTGGATTCCTGTGTCGGCTGTGCGGAAGAAGCAGTTCTCTCCGATCGGCATATGAAGCAGAGCGCCGTACAACTGGTTCACCATACCCCCATGCGTCACGATCGCTATGACGGACTCTGAACCGTTTTCTGAAAGTACTCTCTGTAGTACGTTTACGGCTCTGCTGCGGAATTCAACCTTGGATTCCTGACCGTACACTGCCTGATCAATGGGGAGGTTCTCTACGTGAGGATAAAGCCGGTCTGCCTCTTCGTGGGAGAGACCTGCCAACAGTCCGTTGTTGAACTCCATCAGATCCGGATCAAACTTGATTTCAGTTTCCGTCTCGTCGGATAAGTGCCTCGCAGTTTGAGCCGCCCTCTTGAGCGTGCTCGCGTAAATACGTGTAACCTGATAATTCCGGGCCACATATTTTGCCATGGCGGCAGCCTGCCTATGTCCCTTTTGAGTCAATTCAAAATCAGCCCTGCCCTCGTGAACATCCAGAATATCTGCTTCGGATTCGCCATGCCTGATAACTAAAAGAATCATTTTGGTTTCCCTTTCAAATTCCGATTTGTTTAAGTCTTTATACCATATCTAACTTGCGCGGTCAATTGCCTCATGCATAACTGAAAAGGAGACGCTTCCTTACGAAACGTCTCCTTTCAGGGCGCGTTTGCCATTTAACCGCTTATTTGTCCTCTTCCATGACCACAGGAGCGTCGGGAGCGTTTTTCTTCACCGACTCGATGCCGTTCATGCAGCTTGCCATGGCCTTATAACCTTCGCTGATGGCGATGATCTGGCCGTTGGTGGCCTTCAGGCGGAAACGAAACTCGCCGGCCTTGTCGGCATAAACCTCAAACTTGGGATGCTTCTCCACCTGATAGCCCTCCACGGTCTGATTCTCAACGGGGGCGACGGGGGCGTTGCGGCGAACGGATTCGATGCCGTTTTTGCAGGCCTCGTCAGAATTATAGATCTCGGAAGTGGCAATGATCTCGCCGTTTCCGGCCTTGAGATTGAACTTCACGCCGGACTTGGTGCGCTTCATAACAAACTTTCCCATATGCTTGACCTCCTGAAATAAAATTTTACCGGGATTCCTTTATGACTTTATTATAAAATACAACTATCGCTAAATCAAGGGAAAAATGATAGTTTTTGCCGAATCGACGCAGTTTTTTGAAATGCGGACGCCGCGATGTTGCGCGCAGGCGGTCTTCTGTGGTATAGTAGAAAAAAGATTTTTCACGGAGGCGACCGCCATGCTGTTTCTTTGCTATCCCAAATGCTCCACCTGCAAAAAGGCGCAGGCCTTTCTGGACGAACAAAACGCCGCCTATACCCCGCGGGACATCAAAGCCGACAATCCCACCGAAGCCGAGCTGCGCCTCTGGCACGCCCAAAGCGGGCTGCCCCTCAAGCGCTTTTTCAACACCAGCGGCCTACAATACAAGGCGCTGGAGCTGGCAAAGCGCCTGCCGGAAATGCGCGAGGACGAGCAATTCGCCCTGCTGGCTTCCGACGGGATGCTGGTCAAGCGGCCCATCCTCGTCGGCAAGGGCTTCGTGCTCGTCGGATTTCGTCAGCCGGAATGGGAAGCAAAGCTGAAATGAAGATTTTGGTAAGCGCCTGCCTGCTGGGCGCACGGTGCCGTTACGACGGCGCGGCAAAACCCTGCCCTGCCGTCATTGCGCTGGCAGAGCGGCATACGCTCGTCCCCGTCTGTCCCGAACAGCTTGGCGGGCTGTCCACTCCCCGCGCCCCCGCAGAACGACAGGGCGACCGGGTGTGCACGCATGCGGGCGTCGATGTGACGAAGCAATACCGGCGTGGCGCGGAGGAGACCCTTCGGATGGCGCGGCTTTTGGGCTGCGAATGCGCCGTTTTGAAGGAGCGCAGCCCCTCCTGCGGGACCGGTGAAATTTACGACGGTCGTTTCTCCGGTCGTCTGATCTCCGGCAACGGCGTTGCCGCCGCCCTGTTGCGGGAAAACGGCTTGCTTATCGTGGGTGAAAGCCAGGTGGATGCGCTGCCGTGCGATTGACAAAACACGGTGACTTTCTAAAAAATCACGGAGCGGGCATCGCCCGCTCCGCTTTTTCCGTTCTTTTTACATCCGCGCTTTACAATAGCACTCGATCGCCTGCGCGGCAAAATGGGCCGTGCCCGGGCCGCCAGCGGCGTCAATGTTTTCGGTGAAATCTCCCCCGCCGTCATACAACTTCCCCAGCCCCGCAAGGATCTCGTCGGTGCAGGTATAAAGGTGCTCGGTGATATAAGCCTGCAAAGCCCTCACCTGCTTCTGCGCCGCCTCGGACGCGGGATCGGTGTCCCGCAGCGCGCCGAAGCCCACGAAAAAGGCCATAATATCCCGCTCGACGACCGCTCCCTCGCCGGGCTTCCAGCCCTTTCTTTTTTCCTCATATTCCTGCCAGGCGGGCGTTTTTTCCCAGGTTTTCTTGGCTTCGGCGGCGTATTCATCCAGCTTTTTGCTGTCGAACACTGTAAAGTCCATTGGCTTTAGCCCCCTTGTTCCTTTCAGTAAAATTCCTTTTGCAAACAGGATCAGATTCTCAATGTGCTCCTTTTTCAGCTCCAACAGCCCGATCTGCTGCTCCAGCGCCCGGTTGCGGTCGAAATCCGGTGATGAAAGAATCCTTTGGATTTCTTGCAGTGGAAATTCCAGTTCCCGGAACAGCAGGATCTGGCTGAGCCGCTCCATGTCGGCGGCGTCGTACAGGCGATAACCGCCCTCCGTCCGCCCGGCGGGCGGAAGCAGACCGATCCGATCATAATACCGCAGGGTGCGCGGAGTGATCCCCGTCATGCGGCTGATTTCTTTTACGGTATACATGGCGTTTCCTCCTTTCTTGAACCCATTGTAACCGATGACGTCGGGGCAGAGTCAAGTCCTTTTTCGCGGAATTTTTCCCGCGCTTTATAGATTTCTCCGGACGGATGGTTTATACTGGATCTGTGAACAAAAGAAAGGCGGTGACGCTATGCCCCACGCAGGACACGGAATGAGCCCCAGAGGATTCTTGACCGACGAGGAAAAGAAACACATACCGAAGGTAACGAAGGGTTTGCTCCTTCGTATCCTCTCCTATCTCAAGCCCTATTGGTTCCAGTTTTTCCTGGTGTTTGCGGCGATCCTTCTGTCGGCCACAGTAGGTCTGCTGCCCTCGATCATCACGGGGCGCATCGTAGATCAGGCGCTGGTGGGCCGCAATATGGAGCTGCTTGTCAGGCTGCTTCTGATGGCCTTTGTTACGCTGGCCGCGTCGCAGGTGATCGGCGTTTTGGAAAGCTACATCAACGCATGGATCTCCCAGCGGATCATCTTTGACATGAAAAATCAGATGTACGATCATCTGCAGCATATGCCTCATTCCTTCTTCACCTCGGAAAAGCAGGGCGACATCATCACCCGCATGAACAGCGACATCAGCGGCGTCAGCTCGGTGATCTCGGGAACGCTTTCCTCCATTGTCAGCAACGTGGCCACGGTGGTCACCACGCTGGCGGCTCTGTTCACCATGAGCTGGCAGCTCGCCCTTGTAGGCATCGTGGTCATTCCTCTTTTGATCCTGCCTACCCGCTCGGTGGGCCGTACCCGCTGGAAGCTGCTTACCGAAAGTCAGGAAAAGAACGACGAGATGAACCAGCTTGTCAATGAAACTCTGAGCGTCAGCGGCTCGCTGCTGGTGAAGCTCTTCGCCCGGGAAAAGACCGAATACGACCGTTTTGTCGGCGTCAACGAAGAGGTCACCCGGCTCGCCCTCAAGGAGCAGCGCTCCGGCAAATGGTTCCATGTCATCATGGGGATGTTCACCCAGATCGGGCCGCTGCTGATTTATTTTGCCGGCGGTTATTTCATCATCCGCAACGTGGATCCCGCCCTCACCGTGGGCACCATTACCGCCACCGTGGCTCTGATCAACCGGCTGTACCGGCCGGTACAATCCCTGCTCAACCTGCAGGTGGATTTTACCCGCTCGCTGGCGCTGTTCACCCGCATTTTTGATTATTTTGACATGGAAAACACCATCGCTTCCCCGAAAAATCCCCGCAAGCCCGATGTCACCCGCAAGGATATTTCCTTTGAGCATGTGGTGTTTTATTACGACGCGGAAAAGCCACTGCTCACCGACATTGATTTTACCGTGCCCGGCGGAAAAATGTACGCCATTGTCGGTCCCTCCGGCTCGGGAAAATCCACCGTGGTCAACCTGATCCCCCGGCTCTATGACGTAAAAGGCGGCCGGGTGGCCATCGGCGGGATCAACGTCAGGGCCTTTGACCTGTATTATCTGCGGGAGCAGATCGGCGTGGTGACCCAGGACACCTATCTCTTTAACGGCACCATCCGGGAAAATCTGCTTTACGCAAAGCCCTGCGCCACCCAGGAGGAACTGGAGCGCGCCTGCCGCACCGCCAGCATCCACGATTTTATCGTGTCCCAGCCTCAGGGCTACGACACTGTGGTAGGCAATCGCGGTCTGAAGCTTTCAGGCGGTGAAAAGCAACGGCTGTCCATCGCCCGGGTCATTTTGAAGGATCCCAAGATCCTGATTCTGGACGAAGCCACATCGGCGTTGGATTCCATCTCGGAAAACGCCATTCAGGACGCGCTGGAGACCCTGATGCAAGGCCGCACCTCCATCGTCATCGCCCACCGGTTATCCACCATCCTCAAAGCCGACCGGATTCTGGTGGTCAAGGACGGCGTCGTCGCCGAGCAGGGCACGCACGAGGCGCTTTTGGCAAAAAACGGCGTCTACCGGGAGCTTTACGAAACCCAGTTCCGGCAGGTGCTGGATTACGAGGCCGGGCGCGCCGAGGCCTCTGTTGAAACGGATCGGTAATTCCGCCTCCCGCCCATCCGGGCGGGAGATTTTTCTGTGTTCCCATTACTTGACAATTTATCGGGCGGATGATACAATACAGATGCTTTTGCTCCGCGTGTGGAAACCAGGCTGTCCGCGTATGGGATTTCCCCAGTCTTCAGCCAGCTTCTCCGCATTCGGAAGCGAGCGCTTTTTTATGCCCGCCGCGCTGCGGCATCGAAACAAGGAGGTTTATCCGATGCAATATCGTTCTGACATCGAGATCGCCCAAAACTGTGCCATGCGGCCGATTCGGGAAATCGCTTCCGCCGCCCACATCGAAGACGCCCACCTGGAGCCCTATGGCCGCTGGAAGGCCAAGGTCGATCTTTCGCTTTTAAAAGAAACTCCCCGGCCCGACGGGAAACTGGTGCTTGTGACCGCCATCACCCCCACCCCCGCCGGCGAGGGAAAAACCACCACCACCATTGGCCTGGCCGACGCGCGGCGCCGCATGGGCAAAGAAGCTACCGTTGCCCTGCGGGAGCCTTCGTTGGGCCCGGTCTTCGGCGTCAAGGGCGGCGCCGCCGGCGGCGGCGATGCCCAGGTAGTGCCCATGGAGGACATCAATCTGCATTTTACCGGCGACTTTCACGCCATCGGCGCGGCCAACAATCTGCTGGCCGCCATGCTGGACAACCATATCCAGCAGGGGAACGCCCTGGGCATCGACGTGAAAAAGATCACCTGGAAGCGCTGCGTGGACATGAACGACCGGCAGCTCCGGTTCGTGGTGGACGGCCTGGGCGGCAAAGCCAACGGCACGCCCCGGGAGGATGGTTTCGATATCACCGTCGCCAGCGAGATCATGGCGGTGTTCTGCCTGGCCAGCGATATGGCGGATCTGAAAGCGCGCCTCAGCCGGATCATCGTGGCCTATACCTATGACGACAAACCCGTGACCGCCGGCGACCTGAAAGCGACCGGCGCCATGGCGGCGCTCCTGCGGGACGCCCTGAAGCCGAATCTGGTGCAGACCCTGGAAGGCACCCCGGCCTTTGTGCACGGCGGGCCTTTCGCGAACATCGCCCACGGCTGCAACTCCGTCATGGCGACCCGGATGGCGATGCGGATGGGCGACTACACCGTGACGGAAGCAGGTTTCGGCGCGGATCTCGGCGCGGAGAAGTTCCTGGATATCAAGTGCCGCATGGCCGGACTGACCCCGGACGCGGTGGTGGTGGTCGGCACGGTGCGGGCCCTGAAGATGCACGGCGGGCTGGACAAGAAACAGCTGGCCACTGAGGACCTGGCGGCGCTGGAGAAGGGTATTCCGAACCTGCTGCGCCATGTGAACAACATCACGAAGGTCTATCAGCTGCCCTGCGTGGTGGCGATCAACCGTTTCCCGACGGACACCGACGCGGAGATCGAGTTCATCGTCCGCAAGTGCCGGGAGCTGGGCGTCAATACCGTGCTGAGCACCGTATGGGCGGAAGGCGGCAAAGGCGGCGAGGATCTGGCCCGCGAAGTGGTCCGGCTGTGCGAGGAGGAGAAGGGCAATTTCACCTTCAGCTACGAGCTGGACGCCTCCATTGAAGAAAAGCTGGAAGCTGTGACGAAGAAGATCTACGGCGGCGCCGGCGTGGCGCTGACGCCCGCGGCGAAGAAGCAGGCGGAGCGGCTGACCGAGCTGGGTTTCGGCGGCCTGCCGATCTGTGTGGCCAAGACCCAATACTCCTTCTCGGACGATCCGCTGCTGCTGGGCGCGCCGGAAGGATTCACCGTGACCGTCCGCAACCTGAAGGTTTCCGCCGGCGCCGGCTTCCTGGTCGCCCTGACCGGCGAGATCATGACCATGCCCGGCCTGCCGAAATCCCCCGCGGCCGAACGTATTGACGTGGACGAAACAACCGGCAGGATCACGGGATTGTTCTGATGAAAAAATACCGGAAGGCGCTGAACCTTTCGGTGTTTCTTTTTCCATACCAATAAATTAGTTCGGGCCGAAGGGGTCCAGGGCGAAGAATCGATGACCGCCGGTGGCGGAAATTTCATCGATTCTGAGGTTGCGGAGCGATCGGAAGGCCCTGGTCCTGTCGCGCGCGGTGCGTGTGCGTTTCATTCGGCCGCAGTCGCGAAATATCCCTGAATTAAAGGAGCACCGGAAAGGCTTCAGCCTTTCCGGTGCTCCTTTTTCCAGGCCTCGATCTGTTCGAGCCGCTCTTTATACCTGGCTTCCTGCCCCTGGGTGGTCGGATGGTAGAATTTCCGGTCCTTCAGCACGTCCGGCAGGCACTGCATGGCGGTAATCTTCTCCGCGTAATCGTGGGCGTACTGGTATCCCTTGCCGTAGGACAGGTTCTTCATCAGGTCCGTCGGCGCGTTCCGGATCACCAGCGGCACCGGCGCGTCTGGTTCCTTCTCGATGGCTTCCCGCGCTTCCATGACCGCCATTTCCATGGCGTTGGACTTGGAAGCCAGGGACATATAGACCACGGCTTCCGCCAGGTGCACGTTGCATTCCGGCACGCCGATGAAGTGGCAGGCCTGGTAGGCGGCGACGCCGACCTCCATGGCCCGGGGATCGGCCAGCCCCACGTCCTCCGCGGCGAACCGGAGCACCCGCCGGGCGATATACAGCGGATCCTCGCCGCCCTCCAGCATCCGCATCATCCAGTACACGGCGGCGTCGGGGTCGGAGTTCCGCATGGACTTGTGCAGCGCGGAGATCAGGTTGTAGTGCTCCTCGCCGTCCTTGTCGTACATCAGGTTTTTCCGGCTCAGGCACTGGGCGACGATCTCGTCGGACACATGGATCCCGTCTTCGCCGACCTCGCCGTTGAGCACCACCATTTCCAGTGTGCTCAGGGCGCTGCGCGCGTCCCCGTTGCAGAAACCGGCGATGGCGTCCAGCGCGGTATCGCTGATGGCCACATGGTCTTTCCCGAAACCCCGGTCGTCCGTCAGGGCGCGGCGGAGAAGCAGCAGGATGTCTTCTTTGCTCAGCGCCTGCAGCACAAAGACCTTGCACCGGGAAAGCAACGCGCTGTTGACCTCGAAGGACGGGTTTTCCGTCGTGGCGCCGATCAGCACGATGCTCCCCTTTTCCACAAAGGGAAGAAACGCGTCCTGCTGGGCTTTATTGAAGCGGTGGATTTCGTCGACGAACACGATGGTCCGTGCGCCGTAGGCGCGGTTCTCTTCCGCCTGTATCATGACCTGGCGGATTTCCTTGATTCCGCTGGTGACGGCGGAAAAGTCGATAAAAGCCGCCTGTGTCCGCAGCGCGATGACCCGGGCGATGGTCGTCTTCCCGACGCCGGGCGGACCCCAGAAGATCATGGAGGAAATCACGTCCGACTCAATCAGGCGGCGCAGCACCTTGCCGGGCCCGAGCAGATGCCGCTGGCCGGCGATCTCGTCCAGGGAAGAAGGGCGCATCCGGGCAGCCAGCGGCTGGCCGGCCGGATTCGGCGTTTCCTCCGGCAGCAGGGTGGGTTCGTTCATGCGCGCAGCCTCCGTAACAGCGATATTTATGGTAGGATTATAACGGAAAGAAGCCGGAATGGAAAGGGGAACAATGGATCTTTCTGTGCCGATGCAGAATCCTGTCCGGGAACAGAAATAAAGAAAAAATACAATGACGAAACAATCCTGAATGGAGGATTGTTCCACGGCGTGACACTATATATTGTATAGAAGAATCGGGAATGCAATTTATGAAAACGTATTCAATCCGGAAAAGCAAAAAAATGCAAAAAGTGCGTACCCATTGAGACATAACGATGATAACGTTACCGGTTCCCCGAAAGATGTAAAATACGGTCTGAAATGTCCGAAAAATCTATATTTTGTGCTTGCAAAAACATATTCATGGGAGTATACTTACTCACGCGAAGTGAAGATAGTGTGTTTGTTTTGTGGAGAAACGGTGTCGATAACAGCGGGATCGCTGTTTGAGAATAATGCGGCAAAGCCGCGAAATAAAAAAAGGAGGAACCCCTATGAAGAAGATCCTTTCCCTGGTCCTGGCTCTGGCTCTCGTGCTGGGCTGCGTAAGCCTCGCGACTGCTGAAGAAGGAAAAATCAAGCTGGTCGTTTG
>JAFZPW010000031.1 GCA_017552495.1 Clostridia bacterium
GGCGCGCTGGCGGGCATGGGCGGCGCGGTTTTTGCCGTTACCACGGGGAACTGCTCCGCCAGCGGCGAGGTGGCGGGTTTTGGCTTCCTTGCCCTGGCCGTGATGATCTTCGGCAACGGGAAGCCGCTGAATATCGCCGGCGGCGCGCTGCTGTTCGGCCTGTTCAAATGCGTGGCGGCGGCTTATTCCACGCTGGACATCAACGGCGACGGGGTTTACCGTCTGGCCGAGCTGGGGCTTAACGCCAAGTTCTATCGTCTGCTGCCTTATATCATTACGCTGCTGGTGCTGGCCTTCACCTCCAAAAAATCCCGCGCCCCCAAGGCCGAAGGTATTCCGTATGACAAAGGACAGAGGTGAATTATGACCGATCTGGAATTGATGCTTGCGGCTGCCGAGGCCCGTAAGGCGGCCTATACGCCCTATTCGCACTTTCAGGTGGGAGCGGCGCTCTTGACGGCGGAAGGGAAGACCTATCGCGGCTGCAACATTGAAAACGCCGCTTATACCCCCACCAATTGCGCCGAGCGCACCGCCTTTTTTAAGGCGGTCAGCGAGGGCGAACGCCATTTTGAAGCCATCGCCATCGCGGCAGGGAAGGAAGGGGAGGCTCTGACCTTTACCGCGCCCTGCGGCGTCTGCCGCCAGGTGATGATGGAATTCTGCGATCCCGAGACCTTTCGCGTCCTTTTGGGCACGCCGGAACAGTTCCGTTCCTTTACGCTGAAAGAACTGCTGCCGGAAGGCTTCGGCCCGCTGGATCTGCACGATTGACCAACGAGGGGAGCGCCCCGGTACGGGGCGCTCCGCTTTTGCCGTTTTGAGGCGGGAAAACCTGTGAAAAACCCAATTTCTCCGCTTGACAATGGCGCTTGCTTTGTGCTATCTTATTTTTATCAATACAAAGTCTGAGAAACGGGCTTTGTTACAACTGAACAGCAGCTTGCTTCGAATGATGGATCCGAGAGAGACCGCTTGTCGGCGCCGAAGGGGAACGCAAAAGCTCTCAGGCAAAAGGATCGGATCCGGACGAAACACCGCAGAGTGCGGCAGCACGCCGAAGGTGCAACCCATGACAGGGTCATGGGGAATCTCTCAGGTCAACGGTACGGTGGCACAAATTATCCCCGATGGGGTAGTTTGTGCTTTTTTGTTTTTCATTGTCATTCATGCAATCAATAAAAATATTAGGAGGAACCGAAATGAGCGAACTCAAAAGGACTCAGCTCTACGATCTTCATGTAGCGGCTGGAGCCACCATGGTAGACTTCGGCGGATGGGATATGCCCGTCCAGTATCCCACCGGCATCGTTGCCGAGCATCTTTACACCCGTCATTTCTGCGGCCTGTTCGACGTGTCCCATATGGGTCGTCTGCTGATCTCCGGCCCCCAGCGGGTGGAGTTTTTGCAGCATGTCCTGTCCAGCAACGTGCTGGCGCTGGATGTCAACGAGGCGCAATACTGCATTATCCCCAATGAAAACGGCGGCGCCATCGACGACGCTTATCTCTATCGCTTTGAAGAGGATCGCTTCCTGCTGGTGGTCAACGCCGCCAACACCGAGAAGGATCTGGTTCATCTGCGGGAGCAGGTGAAGGCCTTTGACTGCACCATCACCGATATCACCGCCGAGTGGGCCGCCATCGCCGTGCAGGGCCCCAAGAGCAAGGATCTGCTTACCGAACTGGCCGGCGGCGTGCAACTCACCGAACTGGTGCGCAACTCTCTCAACTCTCTGGAGCTGGAGGGGCGCTTTGTCCGTATCGCCAAGACCGGTTATACCGGCGAACCTCTGGGCTATGAGGTCTACATCCGCTCCGAAGATGCCGGCTGGCTGTGGAACCGCCTGATCGAAATGGGCGCCCGTCCCTCCGGCCTGGGCGCTCGCGACACTCTGCGCATGGAGGCTGTTTTGCCCCTGTACGGCCACGAGATGGGTGTCGATCCCGAGGGAAAAGAGATCCCCATCTTTGCCGTGCCTCTGGCCAAGTTTGCCGTCAGCTTCTCTCCGCTGAAGGGCGACTTCGTGGGCCGCAAGGCGCTGGAAAAGCAGGCTGCCGCCTATAAGCGCATCCGGGAGCATCAGTTCGACGACATCGCCGACCTGCCCAAGCGCATCATGCCCATCGCGCTGCTGGATCGCGGCGTCATGCGTGCCGGTATGCCCGTCTATCAGGGCGACACGCAGGTGGGCTGGGTCACCTCCGGCACCATGGTGCCTTATTATGTGGCCGAGGGCGAGGGCCTTGCCACCCGTTATACCGATGAGACCGCCAAGCGCGCCATCGGCATGGCGTATCTTTACAGCCCCATCCAGCGGGAGGATACCGTTGAGGTGGACATCCGCGGCAAGCGCATCAAGGCCGTGATCCCGCATTATCATATGCGCGTTGACGCGCCGCCCTTTGCCCGTCCCATCATCTACAAGGCCGAAGAGCCCGCTGCTCCCGTCACCGACGCCGATCGCCGCCTCAAGGCGCTGGAGCTCATCCGCACTGCCACCGACAATCATCAGTGGCGTCAGAAATACTGCATCAACCTGATCCCCTCTGAAAACAGCGCCAGCAAGGCCGTGCAGCTTTTGTGCGCCTCCGATCCCGCGTTCCGCTATGCGGAGCACAAGAAGATCACCTCCTTCTACAATCAGGATATCTTCTATTATCAGGGCACCAAGTTCATCGACCAGGTGGAGCATATGCTGGTGGAGCAGATGCGGCAGTATCTGGGCTGCACCGAGGTGGAGACCCGCGTGATCTCCGGCCAGATGTCCAACATGGCGGTGTTCTCCTCGTTGATGGATTGGAAGAACCGCCTGAACCGCAAGCAGAATCCCCAGCGTTTGGGCTATATCTTGCACAACAACATCCTCAAGGGCGGCCACCTGTCCGCGCAGCCCATGGGCGCGCTCCACGATTATGTGGCGGTGGATCCCGTCACCGAGCGCAACGCCGTGGTCAGCTTCCCGGTGTGCAAGGACAATCCCTATAAGATCGACGTGGAGGAGACCAAGAAGGTCATCGCGCAATATCGTCCCGAGTTTATCATTTTCGGCAAGAGCATGGTGCTCCACAAAGAGCCTGTGGCCGCCATCCGCGCGTTTGTGGACGAGCAGAAGATCCCCACCACCATTATGTATGATATGGCCCATGTGATGGGTCTGGTGGGCGATTACTTCCAGAAGCCCTTTGAAGAGGGCGCCGAGATCGTCACCGGCTCCACGCACAAGACCTTCTTCGGCCCGCAGCGCGGCGTTGTCGGCGTCAATTACAAGAAGGACGAGTTGAAATACGGCCTGTGGAAGACCATCGAATCCCGCGCTTTCCCGGGCAGCGTATCCAACCATCATCTGGGCACTCAGCTTGGTCTGCTGATGGCCGCCTACGAAATGAACACCTTCAAGGATTCCTATCAGAAGGCCGTGATCGAAAACGCCAAATACTTCGCCAAGTGCCTCAAGGCCGAGGGCCTGGATGTGGCCGGCGATCCCGCCATCGATTATACCGAGACCCATCAGGTCATCGTCCGCGTGGGCTACGGTCAGGGTCCCGATGTTGCCGAGCGTCTGGAGCAGAACAACATCATCGTCAACTATCAGGCCACGCCCGACGAAGAGGCCTTCACCGCCTCCGGCGCGCTGCGCATGGGCGTCAACGAGATGACCCGCTTTGGCTTTGGCAAGAAGGAGTTTGAGCAGCTTGCTTCGCTCATCGCTGATTGCGTCCTGCGCAACAAGGATGTCAGCGAGGATGTGGAGAAGCTCCGCGCCGGTTATACCGAGATGAAATATTGCTTCAGCGATGCCGAAATGGAAGCGGCGCTGGGCGACTTCATCGGCACCATCGGCTTTTAAGTCAGTTTGATTAAACATTGTAATATTTTTTAAAAAACGGAGGTTACTATTATGAATTATCCCAACGATCTGCTGTATTCCAAGTCCCACGAGTGGGTCAAAGAAGAGAACGGCGTCTGCGTCATCGGCATTTCCGATTTTGCACAGGACGCGCTGGGCGATGTGGTGTTCGTCAACCTGCCTCAGGAGGGCGATGAAGTCACCGCAGGTGAAGCCTTTGGCGACGTGGAATCTGTCAAGGCCGTTTCCGATCTGCTTTCTCCCGTTACCGGCACTGTCTGCGCCGTCAACGAGGAACTGATGGATTCTCCCGAACTGCTCAACAGCGATTGCTACGGAAGCTGGATCATCAAGGTCGAGAACGTCACCGATAAGGAAGAACTGCTGGACGCCGCCGCTTACGAGGCTCATTGCGCCGAGGAGGAA
>JAFZPW010000032.1 GCA_017552495.1 Clostridia bacterium
GATCCCGACTGCCACCGAACCAGCGCTGGCCAGCCAGACGGCGGGCAGGATGTCATAGGGCGATCGGGCGCCGTAGGAGGCTCGCACGGCGGCCACCGTGGTGGGAAAAAGCTGAAGCGAGGCTGTGTTGAGGACAATCAGGAGATAGACCGCGTCGTCGCCCCGGCCCTGCTGCCGGGCGAGAGTATGCAGCCGGGCGGCGGCTCGCAGCCCGGCGGGTGTGGCGGCCGAGCCAAGTCCCAACAGGTTGGCGGACATATTCTGAGACAGGGCGGCCTGCGCTTCCCTGTCGTTTGCGTCTTCCCGGAACAGAAATCCGATGAACGGCCGCAGAAGACGGGCTGCCGCCCGGGAAAGGCCGCTGCGATCCATCACCTCCATCAGGCCGCTCCACAGACAGAGCGAGCCGCCGATGGAAAGCAGCAGACGAACGGCCTCCTGCGCGCCGCCGATGGTGGCCTGCGACACCTGACCCATGCGCCCTGTGACCGCGCCGAAAATCAGCGCCGCCGCGAACAGAAAAACCAACACGCGGGACATCATAAGAAACAAACCTCCAACAAATGATAAAAATAACAGATTATGGTGGGAAAAAGGGACAATTGTTGTGCGATTTTTGGATTGACAACGATGTCGAAACAAGGCATAATAAATATGTCACAATAAAATAAAATTTTATATTATGGAGGAACATACATATGAAATCGACCGGTATCGTCAGAAGAATTGACAATCTGGGCCGTATCACGCTGCCTATTGAGCTGCGGAAAAACCTGGATATGGATTGCGGCGACGCACTGGAAATCTATACCGAGGGCAATTCCGTGGTCTTGCGGAAGCACGAAAGCGGATGCGTTTTCTGCGGCAGCACCAGAAAGGTCACCCTGTATAAAGACAAGGCGATCTGCGAAAACTGCCGCCGGGAACTCAGCCTGTAAGCCTTATATACGGAGCGGGAAACCGCTCCTTTTTTTATATTACGGGAAGCCGGGGACGGATATGCCGCCGGACAAAATGTAAAATTTTCACTTTTTTGACATTTTCGGTTTACAATCGGCGCGGAGCGGGCTAAAATAAAAAAAGCACCCGTGCAAAGGAGAGAGAATGTGGAAAAAAAGAAGAACTATTGCGCTTATGTCATCGGCTCCCGCAAGGAAGAGGCCCGGGGAAAGACGATCCTGCGGTTCCTTTTCGGAAGCCAGCGCAAGGCATATTATTACGAGACCCGGGACGAAGAGCGGGACTTATATCTGCTGTGGATCGAAACCAAACGATGGGGCGAGATGCGCTGCTATCCCTGCGTACTGCGGAAGGGCGGAGAGACCATCGTGTTCCAGAGCAACGTTTTGAAGGAATGCGAGGAAAACAACGATCGCCTGGTGGAGGAATGGGAGCGCTGCGTTGACCGGGAACGAGTCAACGCCGTCTGCCAGGTCAACGACCTGACTTCCAAGGAGTTTCAGGAGCTTTTTTCCCGCTATCGCAAGGAGGATCTGGATCGGGCCATTTCCCGGGCCGAGCAGGAAAACGGGCTTGCCGACGGGACGCCGGAGGTGCTTGCGGAAGAAGCCGCTCCCGGCGAGCGGGAGACATCCGAAGCGTGACCGAAGAAACAATCAGCCGGAGCGGCGAAAGCCGCTCCGGCGTTTTTCGTGACGGACATTGTTTTTCAAAAAAGCGCGTTATTGTCCAAAGCCGCCGTCGACTCCCAGCACCTGTCCGGTGATAAAGGCGGCCTCGGGCGAGCAGAGAAAATACACCGCGCTGGCGACCTCCTCGGGGCGTCCGATGCGGCCCAGCGGGGTTTCTGCGGCGAGGGAAGCCATGGTTTCGGCGGAAAACCCGGCGCACATATCGGTGTCGATGACCCCCGGAGCCACGCAGTTGACCCGGATGCCGGAGGGGCCGACCTCCTTGGCCAGCGCACGGGTCAGGCCGATGACACCCGCTTTTGCGGCGGAATAGTGAACCTCGCAGGCGGCGCCGCAAACGCCCCAAACGGAGGACAGGTTGACGATAGAGCCGCTTTTTTCCCGCAGCATGGCGGGCAAAACCGCCCGGTCAAAGGCAAACACGCCCCCCAGATCGGTGTCGATCATGCTCCGCCAATCGGCGTCGGTCAGAAGGGAAAAAAGCTTTTGCTGCGCGATGCCGGCGCAGCACACCAGCGCGTCGATGCGGGGATAGCGGCGCAAAACGTCGGCGACGCAGGCTTCGGCCTGCGCGGGCGCGGACACGTCGGCGCAAAAGATTTCGGCGTCGCAACCGGCTTTTCGCAGTTCGTCCCGCAGAGCAAGCGCGGCGCTTTCATGCTTGCCATAGTGGATGGCGACTTGCCAGCCTTCTTTGGCAAAGCGGCGGGCGCAGGCGCGGCCGATCCCCCGGGAGGCGCCGGTAATGAGAACGGTTTTTGTCATGGAAAGCCCTCCTTGCGGAGATTTTCCCTAATTGTAGCATAAAAATCGCCGCCGGGCAAGTCCGGCGGCGACTGGGTCAGGCGACGTGCTCCTGGGGTCGGAACAGCAATCCGATGCACCAGAGGGCGGCCAAACCCACCAGCCCATAGACGATGCGGCTGCCGACGGCGGCGCTGCCGCCGAAAATCCATGCCACCAGATCGAAGCGGAACAGGCCGATAAGCCCCCAGTTGATCCCGCCGATGATGGCGACAGCTAAAGCGATCTTGTTCATAAACTTCCTCCAAACGTGATTTTATCCGTAATATGCCCCGATTTTGCGGAAAATATCCGGCGAAGAAATATACTTTTCAGAAAAACTGTGGTATACTTTCTTATAAATTAAAAACCATTGGAATCGAGGCTGGATTATGTTGCTTTGCGATTGTCACAATCATACCTGGTTTTCCTTTGACGCCAAAGGAAACATCGATGAGATGTGCCGCGGCGCCGCTTCGGCGGGCGTTGGGATCTTTGCGCTGACGGAGCATTACGATTATGACGACCGGGGCGGGGAGCGGTATTACGGCGCCCGCCATGCCCGCCGTATGGCGGAAATGAAGCGGGCGAAGCAAGAATGGGCGGACAGGCTGGAATTGCTGTGCGGCATCGAGATCGGTCAGCCCCATCTGGACCCGGCGCGCAGCCGCAGGCTGGCGGCGGAGGGCGGCTTTGATCTGGTGATCGGGAGTTTGCACGATCTGCGGCCCGGACGGGAGATATACCGGGGGTTCGACTATTCCTCCCTTGAAGTGTGCGACGCGGTGTACGCGCAGTTTTTTCACGAGGCCGAAGAGATGCTGGAAACTTGCGATTTCGATGTGTTCGGCCATTTTGACTATCCACTGCGGATGATGGAAAAGAGCGTCCCCGCGGGGAGCATGATCCGCTGGAAGGAGCGGATGCTGCCCTTTTTGAAGGCGCTGGCGCAGAGCGGCAGGGCGCTGGAAATCAACACCAGCGGCGTACGCCGCTGGCAGGGACGTCCGGGCGGAGAAACCTGGCTGCTGGACGCCTACCGGCAATTCGGCGGGCGGCGGATCTCAGTGGGCTCGGACGCCCATCGAGGGCGGGAAGTGGGGATTGGCATCCAGGAAGCCTATCGTCAGCTTTTGCAAAGCGGATTTGACAGCGTGACGGTCTATCGCGGCAGAAGGCCGGAGCAGATCTCTATTCGCTGACAGGAAACGGAGCGGTTTATGAAAGAACTCAGCGGAAAAGCCTATGCAAAAATCAACCTGTATCTGGGCGTCCACGGCCTGCGGCCCGACGGATATCATGAGCTGGAGACCGTGTTTCAGACGGTGGAACTGTGCGATCTGGTGGCGGTGAGTCTGCACCGGAGAGGCGGGATCTCGCTGCGGTGCAGCCTGCCGTATCTGCCAACCGACGGGCGAAATCTGGCGGTGAAGGCGGTGGAACTGTTTTTTCGGGAAACGGGACTGGAAAATCCGGGCCTGAATCTGAATATTAAGAAAAATATCCCCGTGGGCGCGGGTTTGGCCGGGGGCAGCACGGACGCCGCCTGTGTGCTGCGGATGCTCAACCGGCTGTTTGGGATGCCTCTGCGGGAGGAAAAGCTGGCAAGCGTTGCGTTGACTCTGGGGGCCGACGTCCCCTTTTGTCTGCGGGGGGGGACGGCGCTGGCGGGCGGCGTGGGAGAAAAACTTCATTCGCTGCCGCCCATGCCGGAATGCGCCGTCGTTATTGCAAAGCCGGGGTTTTCGGTGTCTACCAAGGCGGCCTTTGCGCTGTACGATCAGACAGAGCGGGGGGAAACCCGGCCCGGTGCGCCGCTGCTGGCGGCGCTGGCGGAGGGGGATCTGGGCGGCGTGTGCCGCGGGCTATATAATGGACTGGAGGCGCCGGTGGCGGGACAGTATCCGCAGATCGAGCGCCTGCGGGTCCGGCTTCTGGAGTTGGGCGCCGTGGGGGCGCGAATGACCGGCTCGGGCTCGGCGGTCTATGGCATTTTTGATGGGACGGAACAGGCGGACAAGGCAGCGGAGGCGCTGCGGCGGGAATTGCGCTTTGTGGCGGTGACCCGGCCGTTGGCGCGGCTGTGGGAATAACAGGAGGCGAAAGAATGAAACGAGAAGACATGATTCGGCGGATCGAAGCTTTTCCGGGGCACACATCGGTTTGGTTCAAGGATTTGACCACAGGCGAGATTTGCGCCAGCAACGCGAAGGAGCCCATGTGTGCCGCCAGCGTCATTAAGCTCACAGTGATGGCGGAACTCTTCCGCCGCTTTGAGGCGGGGGAACTGGATCGGGATCTGAAACTGACGGTAAAGGATGAGGATCGCGTCCCCATCTGCGGCGTTTTGACGTTGATGCACGCGGGAATGGAGGTCACGCCGGTGGATCTGTGCTGGCTGATGATCGCCATTTCAGACAATATGGCAACCAATCTGCTCATCGACCTGCTGGGCATGGAGAACATTCAGGCGAACAACCGAAAGCTGGGGCTGGAGGGCGTGGAACTCAACCGTAAGCTTTTTGACCGGCGGCCGGGTTATCGGGACAAAACCAATTTTATCACGGCGGAAAGCATCGGAAAGCTGCTGGAGATGATCTGGGAGGGCGAGCTGGTGAGCAAACAGGCGTCGAAAGAGATGATGGACATGCTTTTGGCCCAACAATGCACCAATAAAATGCCGCTGTTTCTGGGAGAGGAAGCCGTGGCCCACAAAACCGGCGAGCAGGACGGCGTGACGCACGATGTGGGCATCGTCTTTGCCAAACGGCCTTTTATCGCCTGCTTCTGCAACTGGAAGCTGGAGGAAGGCAGCGAGGGGCGGATGAATCTGTTGATCGGGGAAAGCACAAAGGTCCTGTTCGATCAGCAGGGCGGCGCGCCGGAGGAGGCGCACGCATGACCATTCTTGTGATCGACGGACAGGGCGGCCGTATGGGCCGACAGATCGTCAAGACTGTGCTGGAGCGGTTCCCCGAGCAGTCGCTTCTGGCTGTGGGAACCAACAGCATCGCCACCGAGAGCATGCTCAAGGGCGGCGCACCCCGGGCGGCCACCGGAGAAAACGCCGTGGTGACTGCCTGCCGCAGAGCGGATATCATCATCGGGCCGGTTGGCATCGTCATCGCCGACGCTCTGCTGGGCGAGGTGACGCCCGCCATGGCAGCCGCTGTGGGGCAGAGCGGCGCCGTCCGTATCCTGGTCCCCTCCGGCCGGTGCGAAACGCTGGTAGCCGGGGTGGGTGAAGCATCCATGGGCGCGCTGTTGGACGACGCCATGGACAAGCTGGCCACCGTTTTGAAGGAAGGGGTTTGCCGCGCATGAAAATGATGGGAATCGATCTGGGCAAAGTGCGGACGGGGGTCTGCGTGTCCGACCTCAGCGGATTTCTGGCGGGGCGGAGCGTGACGGTCACGGCCAACAGCAGGGCGGAATTGATCGAGCGGATCTGTCGCATGATCGAGGCGGAAAGACCCGGCCGCGTGGTGGTGGGTCTGCCGCTGAACATGAACGGCACCGAGGGCGAAAAAGCGCGGGAATGCCGGGCGTTCGCCGCGCTTTTACAGGAAAAATCGGGCGTTCCCGCCGTTCTTTGGGACGAAAGAGGTTCCAGCGTCACCGCCAACCGCATCCTCAGCGATGCGGGGAAAAAGCGGAACAGACAGCGGGCGAAGGTGGACGCCGTGGCGGCGCAGGTGATTTTGCAAAATTATTTGGATTACTGGCAACTGCACAAGCAGGAAGAAGCGCGGCAAAGCCGCGGAGAGGAGTGAAGCAACATGAAATTTCTTGAGCTGGCCAGGGAACGGTATTCGGTGCGGAAATTTGCCGAAACACCCGTGGAAGAGGAGAAACTGGAAACCATTCTGCAGGCGGGCGTCTGCGCTCCCACGGCAAAGAATTTGCAGCCACAGCGCGTGTTTGTTTTGAAAAGCGGAGAGGCGATCGAGAAGATTCGCGGGATCACCCGCTGCGCTTTCAACGCGCCTGTGGTGCTGTTGATCTGCGGCGACACGGGAGAGGGATGGGTCAATCCCTTCAATGACCGCAATTCCACCGAGATGGATTGCTCCATCGTCACCACGCAGATGATGCTCCAGGCGCAGGAACTGGGACTGGGCAGCACATGGGTCTGCTGGTTCGACACCGAGGCGGTGAAGAAGGCATTCGGACTGCCGGCGGGAATCGAGCCCTTCGCTCTTTTGCCGCTGGGCTATCCCGCAGCGGACTGTACGCCCAGCCCCATGCATTCCAGCAGAAAATCACAGGAAGAAACGGTGAAGTATTTATGAAATTTTTGAATGCAAAAGTCGATAAGACCACCCGTCTGCTTCTGGCGGTGGCGGCGGCCCTGCTGGGCAGCATTTTGAAGCGATTTACCGGGCTGGACGCCTTTTTCTGGCTGGGGATCATCGCCTGCGTGCTGATCTTTGCCCTGCTGGGCCGGGGAGAACAGTATCGGGAGCGCTGGGGCGGAAAGAAATGAACGCCGCGGGCAGAAAAGAGCCGTTTTCGCTCGCGTCCCTGTCCGAAGCCTATACGGTCCGGCGGCTGGAGGAGGCGGACGGGAAGGCGCTTCTGGCGCTCTGCTTGGGAAATCCGCTCTATTACCGGCATTGTCCGCCGGAGCCAACGCTTGAGAGCCTGCGCGGAGATATGGCGGCGCTCCCGCCGGGAAAAAAGCCGGAGGATAAATATTATCTGGGTTATTTTCAAAGAGGGCGGCTGGCAGCCGCGCTGGATCTGATTTTGGGATATCCCAACGATCAGACGGCGTTCATCGGATTTTTCATGATGGAAAGATCCCTTCAGGGCGCGGGCGCGGGCACGGCCGTCGTCCGGGAGCTCGCCGCGGCGCTGCGGAGGCAGGGCTTCCGGAGCATCCGCCTGGGCTGGGCGAAGGGGAATCCCCAAAGCGAACACTTCTGGAAAAAGAACGGTTTTTGTGAGACCGGCGTCACTTACGACGCCGGTGATTATACCGTCGTGGCGGCTCAGCGTGAAATCGGGTAAAACAGAAAAAACCGCTTTGACGGGGGGCGCTTCGTAAGGAAGGGCCTCCTTCGGACAGGAAAATCGGCTGCATCATTTAATGGAATGGACTACGCCGGCCTCCATCGGTAAAACGGCGGAAACAAATCGGAATATGCGGAGGTAAGAGCGTGCTGCGTTCTTGTTCAAAAACCGAATTCGAAAGGTATACTGATTTTATCTATGCGTTGGCGACGGATTTGACGAAGTCCGGGTATCCGACGTACTGTGATGGGATCAAGACAAAGGTGGAGTTCTTAGAACGTTCTGCGAAGGCATTTGTACGGGATACAGAACACATGCTGTTGTTTGAGCATGAAAGCGAAGTGCAGGGAATGATACACTATTTTTGGGTTCCGGAGGATCAATATCTTCAAACGATCTGCTTCAACATCAATAAAGCGACAGAACAGGCGATCGCGGAATTCTTGACATATGTCAGTAAACGGTTTAAAGGGTACGATGCGTTTTTAAGGTTTCCCGCCGAAAACAATTCAGCGGTGAATTATCTTTCCGGGCAAGGATTTGAATGCATTGAAAAGGACTTCAACAACACCGCTTTTCTCGACCGATTCGACGATCTACGGAAGACTATCGACTTGATACAGATTAAAAAGGAAAACTATGAACTGTTTGAATCGCTTCATCGTCAAACAGAAGGGTACTGGAATTCCGAAAGAATGCTGGCAGATCTGGACAACTGGATTATTATAGGCAAGGAAACAGATGGGATATTGCAAGGCGCAGTTTATTATAGGGCCTTAGCCCTGGTTGACGGGTGGTTTGAAATATACGGAATAGATATGCGGCAAGGAGACGATGATTCGCAACTGTTTAAAGAATTGCTGAATGCAGCGTTGATTGATGCAAAGCACAGAAATGGGAGGTTTATGACCTTCTTTTGTGAAGAAGAATATGAGAAAGCTGCAATGGAATGTGGATTCTTATGTGTCGGAAACAATCTTTGCTATAAGGCTCACTTAGAATAGCAGTTTTCGGTTTATCGGACAGATCTTTTATGGTCCATAGTCATAGCAAGCATCGGATTTTGACACACAAGATTCAAAAAATCGGCGTGACCGCAGTAGTCACGCCGATTTCATATTCTGTTGAGCCGGTAATTGCCGCCTCAAAACACCTTTCTTACCGAGGCGGCTCATAAGGCGCGGTTTTTTGCTGTTTTGAGCGGTCCCGATCAGTACATCCGGTACAGCAGGGCGGCGAACTCGGCCCGGGTGATGGTCCCGGTGGGGTTGACCTTGCCCTGGTCGCCGGTGACTACGCCCAGTTCCGTCAGCAGATCCACATGATCCCGCGCCCAGGCGGGGATCGCGCCGCTGTCGGCAAACGCGCAGGGCGCATAAGCGTAGCCCCGCTCCAGCGTGCGGCCCAAAATGGTCATGATCTGTGCGCGGGAGCAGGCGGCGTCGGGATTGAGCGCCGGCAGACCCCGGCTGTCGGTGGAGCCGATCATGATGCCCATGGCGTACATGGCCCGCACATGGGGCAGCGCCCAGTCGGGAACGGCGGAAGCGTCTACATGGGGAAGGGTCACGGCGTCATATTGCTCCGTGCGGACGCCCAGATATCGGGAGAGCATGGTGGCCGCCATGGCGTTGCTCACCTTGTTGGAGGGATGGAAACGTACATCGGTGGAAAAAACGCCTTTTTCGTGGAGATATTCCACATAAGAGGCCGCCCAGTGGCCGTTCATATCGGAGAAGGTGACGGGAGATGGCTGCCCCACGTCCGCGCTCTTGCGGGCCAGATTGCCCATGGCGTCGGCGGCGGTGACGGTGACCCGATGAAGCGCCCCGTCGTTGGGAAGCGAGGCGGTCAGCATGCCGGAAGAAAAGAGGAAAGAACGTTCCTTTCCGTCCACAGTGAGCGTGAGATTTTCGGCGGAGAGGGGTCCGTTGTCGGTGACCGAAACGCGCAGCGTGTCTGTGGTGTCCAGAACAGCGAGGACGGGAGGCTGTTCGTCCAGATTGACGGTGCCGTAATGGGCCCGGAGTTGATCCAGCCAGACCGTTTCGCTGCCCTGTCCCCGGGCGGCAAAGCCTTCC
>JAFZPW010000033.1 GCA_017552495.1 Clostridia bacterium
GGGCGCGCATGACATTGTATTCCTCCAGTGCCTTGCCCATCGCCGCCAGCACTTGGGCGGTGAGCTCGTCGGCATCGGCCTCTTCCTTGTCCTCTTCCATGGCGTCGGGCAGGCGAAGCAGCGCCAGCGCGTTGACCTCGTCGCTGACACCATAAGTCTCGGAGACCTGCTTCAGCGCGTCCAGATAACCGCGGATCACGGGCATATTGGGCGTGATCCGGATGTCGCCGCCTTCTTTGGCCCGCACCGAGACAAAAATATCCACCTTGCCGCGGGCGATGGCGGCCTGCGCCGCCTTGGCCACCGGATCCTCCAGATAGCCGTAAACCCGGGGCACCTTGATATTGAGATCGAGATACCGATGGTTCACCGAGCGGATCTCCACCGTGATCTCGCGGGCTTCGTTTTCTTCCTTGACCCGGCCATAGCCGGTCATGCTGCTAAGCATAGGTTCCACTTCCGTTTCTTCAAAATCATTTATTCCGCGAAGCGGGAGATGGTAAAATGCATCTCCCTGTCATGCCTTTTCATGCTACGGGAAACCAGAATGCAAATCGCCATCCCCGCCGCAAAAGCCAGGCCGCCCGCCAGCGCCCTGCGCCCGTCGCCGCCGCCCGCCGCAAAATATCCCGCAAAAAACAGGATCAGCGGCATGATGTACAGCAGCATTGCCAACCGGAGCACCCGGCCGGTAGCGCTCTCCACGATCACCTGATCGCCAGCCTGCGCGCCGATGGGATTGTCCGCCCGCACCACTACCGTTTCGTCGGGATGGGGACAGCCGTGGCAGGTATGACAATCCCCACTGCAGGCCGACTTGCGGGTGACCGCCACCATGGCGGTGCGGTCGTCGACCCGGCGAACGACCTGTGCTTTTTGTTCCATCGTTGTTTCCTCCGTTCTCAGTCAAGGGGCTTCCAGCGGGCCATGATGGCCTCCGCGGCACGGATGCCGTCCACGGCGGCGCTGACGATGCCGCCCGCGTAGCCCGCGCCCTCTCCGCAAGGGATCAGGCCGGAAACCGTCGTGCTGAAAAGATCCTCGCCCCGGGTGATTCGCACGGGAGACGAAGTGCGGGTCTCCACGCCGGTAAGCACGGCGTCGGGCGCGTCGTAGCCCCGGATTTTCGCGCCAAAGCGGGGCAGCGCCCGCCGCAGCATCTCGCAGACGAAGGGCGGCAGCGCCTCGTCCAGCTTGCAAAACTGCCAGCCGCGAGGATAGGTGGGCGTTACGCGGCCCAGCGCCGTCGTCTGTCGATTTGCGAGAAAGTCCCCGGCAAGCTGCACCGGAGCCGCAAAGCCGCCGCCCGCAAGGGCAAAGGCTTCCCGCTCCAACCGCCGCTGAAAGGCCACGCCGTCCAGCGGGCCGCTGCCGTAATCCTCCGGCCCAACCGAAACGCACAGCGCCGCGTTGGCGTTGCGCCCGGCGCGGGCGTGATAACTCATACCGTTCGTCACCACGCCGCCCTGCTCACTGGCGGCTGCTACCACCTGACCGCCAGGACACATACAGAAGGAATAGCAGCCCCGCCCGTTTTCCCGGTGAGAAAGGGTGTATTCTCCCGGCGGAAGGCCGGGTGTGCCTGCGTATTTTCCGTAAAGGGCGCGGTCGATCTCCTCTTGCAGATGCTCGGCGCGGACGCCCACGGAAAAGGGCTTCGGCTCCAAAAAGACGCCCTGCTCCAGCAGGATGGAAAAACTGTCCCGGGCGCTGTGGCCGATGGCCAGCACCGCTGTCTGACAGGGCAACTCCCCGCCGTCCAGCCGCAGGCCGCGCAGCGCGCCGTTTCACGTCAGCAGACCACGCATGGGAGTCTCAAACCGCACCTGCCCGCCCAGGGAACGGATCTCGCTGCGGATGGAAACTACAATGCCTTTCAGCAGATCGGTGCCGATATGGGGCTTGGCCGCCCGCAAAGCGTCTTCCGGCGCGCCGTGCTGCCGCAAAATCTCGGTAACCAACTCGCAGCGGTTGTTCCCGATGCGGGTGGTGAGTTTACCGTCGGAATAGGCTCCGGCGCCGCCCTCACCAAACTGGATGTTGCAATTCTCTCGCAGCGCGCCGCCGGAAAAAAAGGCATCTACCGCCCGATCCCGTTCTTTCATTTCCGCGCCGCGCTCCAGCACCACGGGCCGATAGCCCCGCCGGGCCAAAATCAGCGCGGCGAACATTCCCGCAGGGCCGAAGCCAACGATCGCAGGCGGCGCGTCCAGGCATTCCCCACCGCTCGGCGCGGGCAAAACCGGCACACGGCGCAGGCGGACAGCAGGATCGTTTCTCTTTTGGATAAACGTCGTCTCATCCCCCGCCAGCTCCAACTCCACCGTACAGATGGCGCAAAGGCCGCCGTGCCGCAGATCAAGGGATTGCCGGTGGATCCGTCCGCGCAAAACATCCCGGGGCGACAGCCCGCAAATCCTTCTTGCGGCAGTCAAGGCTTCCTCTTCTCCAAAGGGAAAAGGAAGCCTGACATCGGATATCAGAATACTCATGGTTCTGTGGTCTGCCCGCCGGAACTGCGCGCCGCATCCAGCGCTTCTTGTGAAACCTCGGCCTTAATTTCGGCGTCCTGATAAATGTGAACGGTGCGAATGCTGCATTCCACCCGGCACTTCAACACGTTTTCTCCCGCCTCCAGCGCAGAAAGCTCATACGCGGGAATCAGTGTAAAATCACTTTCCTGCAGCCGGAGAATCACGCTTTCAGGCCCGAAAACACGGAATGCCGCAATCTGCTCCGGATAAGTCAAAAGCCCGTCTTCCGCGATCCGGCTCTGGGTCACTTCCATCTGCTGGAAGGTGTAGCCGTCCAGCGTCAGCGTAACGGTCGCCTCGGCGGGAAGATCGCTCTCGGCCAAAACTCCGTTTGGCAGTAAAATGGGCATCCGATAGAGCATCGTCCCGTTTTCTTCCAGCTCCTGCAGGTCAATGGCGCCCAATTCGATCTGATTAAGCACGGCAATGGCGTCTGGCGAGCCGGTGAGGGTGATGGTTTTGGGCTCAATCGTATAATCGATCATGCGCTCGGTGATGATTTCTCCGTTGATAAAGCGTACTGTCAGCGGAATGGCCCCGTTTTGCTTCACCGTCAGCGCCAGCATGGTGGAAGGCGTATCCGCCGTCACATGAACGTCGGTGACCTCGTTACCCTGGACATCCAGCAGCGTATAGTTCACGCTGGTCTGTGTGGTACGGGTAACGGCGCTTACGTCGTAAACAACCTTGGCCTTTTTGATTTGCTTGAGGACGCTGGCGGCGCCCCGCACCACGATGGCGTCGGGAGCAACAGCATAATCGGAAATGCTGAGTCCTTCGGCGGGCGTTCCAACAAGTTCCACCTCAACGGGAACGGAAACTGCGGACAGACGATCCACCGTCACTTCGATTTTAGCGGGATTTTTCTGAGAAAGCGTCACACCAGAGGCATCCACCACCACGCGGTAACTGAGCGAATAGGTTCCCGGCTCGATGATGGAGCCAACGCTGGCGGTGGCGGTGATGTATTCCTCGCTCATATCCAGCACGCTGTTAAAGGAGCCCGTCACCTTGACAGACACGGTGCTGTTGCTGCCGCTGAGGATCACCAGATCGTTCTGAGCAAGCTGATCCAGCCCATCAAGCTGAACGGGGATGTTGCGGTATTCCACCGTCTTGTCAGTGTTGCGGGCGCTCATCACATAGACCCACAGTACAGCGGCCATCAGCAGGGAAAACACCCGCAGGATCACATCGTGTTCTTTTATCCATTTCATTTGCGGAGCAGCCCCCTTATCCGTTGTCCCAGCGTGCGCTTATCCTCGGCTTCCTCTTCAGGCATCAATTTTGCCGTCAGCAGCCGCTCCAGCGTTTCAGGCGCAAGATGCTGCTTGAGCACGCCGCTCTCTGCCAGCGAGATCGCCCCGGTTTCCTCCGAAACGATCACCGAAAGCGAATCAAAATGCTCGCTCTGCCCAAGGCCGGCCCTGTGCCGGGTGCCAAGATCTTTGCTGATGTTCTGCTTCCCGCTCAGCGGAAGGATGCAGCCGGCGGCCACAATTCGCCCGTCGGCCACAATCACGGCGCCGTCGTGCAGGGGTGCTTTATTGTAAAACAGATTCTTCAAAAGCTCGGCGTTCACGTCGGCGTTGATGGTGGTGCCTGTATTGATAATCTCCGTGAGGTGATCGTTTCGCTTGAAAATGATGAGCGCGCCGGTCTTTGTCCATGCGAGCGCGTTGACCGCCTCGATGGTTTGAACGATCACAGCGTCGGTAATGTTCTTCTGCTGCTTGCGGTTGTCGGAGAAAAAGCGGGCGATGCGGTTGCTGCCGAATTGCTCCAGCATCTTTCGCAGCTCGGGCTGAAAAATGACCACCAGCGCGACCAGACCGAATCGCATCACCGACTCCATGATAAACGAGGTCACGTTGAGCATCAGCAAATCGGAAAGTTCCAGGAAAAGAAGAAGGATAATCAGTCCGTAAAGCAACTTGCGCGCCCCGGTATTTCGCAAAAACCGGATCAAACGGTAAAACAAAAAGGCCACGATCAGGATGTCGATCACATCCAAGGGTGTGGCCAATTTTGCAGAATTGACGATGGATTCCCAAACATTCATAGCCCGCGTTCCTTTGCAAGTTATTATTCTTAATAACAATATTAACAAAAAAACGGCGCTTTTTCAATAGCGAACGGCAGGTTTTTTGCGTTTTACGCGGATTTTAACAATTCATTCAGAATCCACAAAAACCGCTCCAGCTCCGCAGGTGTGGTAAAAGCCGAAAAGCTCAGGCGGGCCGTTCCTTCCGGCAGCGTTCCGCCGCTGCGGTGCGCCAGCGGCGCGCAGTGCAGTCCACCCCGCAGACAGACGCCCCGATCAGCCAGTCTCTGGCAAAGATCGGCGGGATCGCATCGCCTGCTCCGAAAGGACAGCACCCCGGATTGGCATTGCCGGGAAACATAAACCTCTATCCCCGGCAGGAGAGAAAGACCCTCCGCCGCCTGATGCAAAAGCCGCTCTTCCCGCCGGCGGATGGCTTCCCGTTCCCGGGAAACAAAGCGCAGTCCCTCCCGCAGTCCGGCGATGCCGGGAACATTGAGTGTCCCGCTCTCAAGCATATCGGGCAGAAAGTCCGGCTGACGCGTTTCCAACGACAGGCTGCCCGTTCCCCCTTCGATCAAACTGTAAAGTGTTTTATCTTGACAGCAAAGCAATATTCCGGTTCCTTGTGGACCGTAAAGGGCTTTATGCCCAGGCATACACAAAAAAGCTGCGGCGCGCATCGCGCCCGCGTTCAGCGGAAGGACGCCCGCCGATTGCGAGGCATCCACGATGAGCGGGAGCCCCCTTTCGGCGCACAGGCCGTCGATCCGATCCAGCGGCAGGATAAAC